>JAAYDD010000123.1 GCA_012729435.1 Desulfobulbus sp. | reverse complement strand
GGCCATTTTTCGGCAGCCGCAGTCCAGACGGATGACAGCAACACCGACAGCATCCGGACTGCCTTCCAGAATACCTTCGATCATGGCCTGTTCCCCCTTTTCCGGAGAGGACGACTGGGCTCTCTGTTTATATTCTTTTTGTGCCATATGTGCGTACCTCGGATAAATGAATCGAAACAGGCTCTATGTACCGTTGTTTGTAAGGATAGCAAAGAAAAAATCACACTGAGCCGTTGCCTGGAGACGGATCAATGGAAGTGGAGACAGGTGTTCCCTGCTGGAGGTCCGGTTCCTGAGTGCCGGTATTATTATCTTTTTCTTGACAAAGTACATCTCATCTTTTAGAAAAATAAATTTTGCGTATCAGTTTCAAGAGTCTATTTCCATGACTGATACGGTCATTGATCTTTACTTGGAGGTTCTGCTGTGTGGGAAATCATCGTTGATAAAGATAAGTGTACCGGTGATGAAGAGTGTGTGAATGCATGTCCGGCTCAGGTCTTTGAAATGCGGGACGGCAAAGCCGAGCCGGTGGATTCGGAAGAGTGCCTGGGCTGTGAGACCTGTGTTGAGATCTGCCCGGAAGATGCCATCACTGTTACTGAAATTTAAACTTATCGGATCAATGGCTTCGCTGATAAGCCCATCCCTGCCCGGGGGTGGGCTTATCTTGTTTTTGGGACAGAGAGTTCTGTGAAGACGGTAGTGAGTCGATGAATAAACCGGGGGTATCTCGATCGGTACATCTTTTTGCCGCTCCGTTTCTCTGGACAGCGGTCGGCTCCTTTCTTATGGTTCGGGGTTGGGGATGGATCGGTCCCGGGAACGGGCGTTTCCTGTTGCTGATCGCTGCATTGCTGGGTACTGCAAAGGCATTTTTCATCCTTGATCATGTTGCCAGACGTATTTTGCAGCGGATCATTCTCTTCCAGGACAACACCTGTCTGGGAGCCGTGTATTCCTGGAAGACATGGATCGTGGTGATCGTCATGATAGTGACCGGTGTTGTTATACGGGCACTTGTGCAGCCCGGACCGTTCATTGGCACAGTCTACTGTGCTGTCGGCTGGTCGTTGTGTTTATCCAGCCGGCTGGGATGGCAGCAGTGGTACAGTGAGGTGTATACATGAATTCATTCAATCAGGTAAAAATAAGTCGTTCCGCTCTGCTTCATAATTACCGGATCTGTCAGCAGGCAGCCGGCGGCGCGGCTATCATGCCGCTGGTCAAGGCTGACGGCTACGGACACGGCATGATTGACTGTGCCCGGGTTTTTGCCGGGCAGGGCGCAGCCGCCTTTGGTGTCGCCGAGGCAAGGGAAGGGGTGGAGTTGCGTGCTGCCGGCATCACCCAGCCGATTCTGGTTCTGGTCGGTGTTATCCCGGATACACTCCGGAGCATTGTTGAGGCAGGATTGACACCTGTGGTGACGGACGCTGCGGTTTTACCGGAATTGTCCCGTGTAGCCGGCATGTATGAGACAGAGGTGGGGCTTCACATCAAGCTCGATGCAGGTATGGGCAGACAGGGTGTGCTGCCCGCAGAGTTTGTCCGGACGGTTCAGAGAGTCCGGCAACTTCCGTACCTTCGGATTGACGGCGTTATGGCGCATTTTCCCATGTCCGATGACCGGCGGTCTCAGAACTCGGCTCTGGTACTGGATACATTTCTTAAGACCACCAGGGCGCTGGCGGATTACGGACTTGACGGTTGTTGTCTCCATCTTGCCAATTCCGGCGGATTGTTTTATGTTGCCGGTTCCCGGCTTGACATGGTTCGATCCGGTATCGCCCTGTACGGATATTACCCGGACGGTGCTGACGGCAGAAAAAACGCCGCCCCTCCCTTGCTTCAACCAGCCATGCGGTTTGTTACGCGGGTCATTCAGGTGCGTACTCTTGAGGCCGGTCATGGTCTTGGTTACTGCCACCAGTTTACAACGACCAGGCTTTCGCGTATTGCAGTCTTGCCTGTCGGATATGAGGACGGGTACCTGCGGATACTGAGCAACCGAGCCCGGGTGCTGATCCATGGACAGCGCGCACCGGTGGTCGGCCGGATCTCCATGAATCTGACGTTGGTGGATGTCACTGATCTGGATCAGGCTGTACAGCCCGGTGAGGAGGTCGTGCTCTTGGGCCGTCAGGGTGACGAAGAGATCTCTGCAGATGAGATAGCCGATTGGATGGGGACCATCAGTTACGAGGTACTCTGTCTGTTCGGGAACCTCAATGCCCGCACAATGGTCGAGTAGAAAAAATCCGCCGTCTGTTCATGGACTTGAAACGGCCGCCACCAAACACATGTGAGACCAGCAACGTATGATAAAATCACAGATCAAAGAGATTATCGACCACTGTTTTACCGAGGGGGTAGAGCTTGGCTACTGGAGCAAGACTGTGGCCGGCCGATACTCCATTGAGGTGCCCAAACGCCCAGGTCAGGGCGATTTCTCCACGAATTTTGCCATGGTTGCAGCTGGAATTGACAAGCGAAAGCCCCGGGATCTCGCTTTGCCGATGACCGAGCTGCTGGCCAGACATCCCATGGTTGAACGGGTGGAAATTGCCGGACCCGGTTTTATCAACCTTTTTTTGCACAAAGCTGTCTGGGCAACAGTACTCGCACCGATCTTCGAGCAGGGAGAAAACTTCGGCCGATCTGAAAGCGGCCGCGGCAGCCGGGTGCTGGTGGAGTTTGTCAGCGCCAATCCCACGGGACCGCTCAGTATCGGTCACGGTCGTAATGCCGTCTTGGGTGATACCATTGCCCGTCTCCTTGATGCCAGTGGTTATGAGGTGCAGCGGGAGTATTACTTCAACGATTCCGGGCGGCAGATGCGGGTTTTGGGGGAATCCGCCAGGGCCCGGTACCTGGAGCTGCTGGGATTGCCTTCTTCTTTTCCGGAAGATGGGTATCAGGGGGATTATATTTACGAGATCGCCCGATCGATGATAGAAGAGGGTGGCGATTCTTTTATCGATGCCCCTGTTGACATCTTTAAAGAACGTGCGCAGCAGGCTATCTTTACAGACATTGATACAACGCTCAAGCGTATCGGTATAGATTTTGACACCTACTTCAATGAGCACAGTCTCTATGAGGATGGACGGATTTACAGGGTTGTTGATCAGCTGCGGGCGAAGGGCCTGATTTATGAGAAGGAGGGGGCGACCTGGTTTAAAGCAAGCGAGTTCGGCCAGGAGCAGGATCGCGTCTTTATCAAGAACACCGGTGAACCTACCTATCGTCTGCCTGACATCGCCTACCACTGCGACAAGTTTGAACGCGGCTATGATTGGATGATAAATGTCTTCGGGTCCGATCACATCGCCACTGTTCCGGATGTGTTGGCCGGTGTCCGGGCTCTCGGGTATGATGACAGCCGCATTACAGTGGTGCTCTATCAGTTTGTCACCCTGTTCCGCGAGGGCAGACAAGTCAAAATGTCGACTCGTAAAGCGACCTTTGTTACTGTGGATGAACTCGTCGATGAAGTTGGTGCCGATGCCCTGCGCTTTTTCTTCCTTATGCGCAAACCTGACAATCTGATTGAGTTTGATCTGGATCTTGCTAAAAAACAGAGTCAGGAAAATCCTGTTTATTATGTCCAGTACGCCCATGCCCGCCTCTGCAGCATTGAAAAGATGGCGGCTGAACAGGGGGCTGCCGCGAGTCTGACACAACAGGATCTGCAGAGGCTGGTGGAACCGGAAGAGTATGCGCTGTTAAAGATGCTGGCCGAGTATCCTCAGCTGGTTGCCGGAGCAGCTGCGGATCTGGCTCCGCATCGGATAATCTTCTACCTTATTGAACTGGCCGGTCAATTCCACGGATTTTACAATAAACACAAGGTGCTGACCGATGACCGCACGCTGACCGGTGCCCGTTTGGCACTCTGCCGGGGAGTAAAGACAGTGGTGCACAACGGCCTGAAACTGATCGGCCTGACAGCACCGGTGAGCATGTGACCTGGTGTCGGATTGACGAATATCGTTTCCAGGCTCGTTTATTGCATCGTTCTCCCGTGACCACAAGTGTACTGATTCCTTCGTAATCTCCATGTCTGGATGTGGCGGAACCTGCACGGGATGCGTATCGGGTGGGAGGTATGTTTTTGCGGAAAAAGCGGACAGAGACTGAACAGAAACCAAAACCCTTTCGGATTGAACTCGGATGGCGGGGAATGTCCGGGTTGGTCGTTGTTTGTTTCTTCGTACTCCTGTGGATGTTTTTGCTGGGTATGTGGGCAGGACAGACCATTGTATTTCCGTTGAAACCGGATACGGCAGCAGAGCACGAATCTGCCCCGTCCTCAGCACCTGAACTGGATAAAATCAGAAGAGATTACAGACGTTGATAAACTGTTGAGGGTACAAGCAACTGTGATATGCGGGCAAAAAGAAATCAACGGAGTAAGAGACGGAAATCAGTCGCCTCCATCCCGGCTCTGCGGAGTCTGTTATTCGGGCACATACGCCGACGTTTTGTCATCTATCTGCCGGCATGTGTGCCCCTCATCCTGTTCGTGCTGGCCCATTTTGGCACCCTGTTGACGGTCATACTGATTCAATCCGGTCTGCTGGCCCAGGGACAGCTGCACAAGGTCATGATCACATGGGCGGTGTACGGACTGTTACCGCTGCTTTTCTGCTCATACGGCTGTTTTTTTGCCATAGCCCGCCCGGCGGCCGGTTTGCTCGAACGAAAATTTCCTGACACATCACCGTTTGTGCGAACCCTTGCAGTCGGAGCTCTGTACGGTGGCGGCGTCAGCCTGGCACTGGTCATGCTGCTGGAGGCCAATACCATCCTGCGCATCTGTCTTCTCGCCACTGTGGGTCTGTTGACAGGCCTGGGAAACTGGCTGGTGTACCGTTCTCTGGTTCCTCCGGCTGTACCGGCGGGTTCCGACAGATAACCGCACGGTTTCCACGATACACACTATCTTTTGACGCTCTATGAATGGAGAAAGTATGACTGCAACTCAGATTCCCGCCGCAAGCGGCCGAATTCGCCCTGCCCGTATGGGGGACGTCAGGGCCATACATGCGCTGTTGACCACATTTGCCGACAGAGGACTCATGCTGCCGCGTTCGATCAGCTCCCTGTACGATCACCTGCGTGACTTTGTTGTGTATGAGGAGGGCGGTGTCATCTCCGGTATCTGTGCTCTTCACATCTGCTGGGACAACCTGGCCGAGATCCGTTCCCTGGCTGTGGCGGAAGACCGGCAGAAGTGCGGGATCGGTGCTCTCCTTGTCGAATCATGTGTGGATGAGGCCAGAAGCCTGGAGATCAGCACTGTGTTTGTGCTGACGTACCAGGCCGCCTTTTTTCGGAGATTCGGTTTTAAAGACTGTGACAAACATGACTTGCCGCATAAAATCTGGAGTGATTGCATTCATTGCGCAAAATTTCCGGATTGCGATGAAGATGCTCTCATTCTGACCGGTGTGAGCATGGCCTCGCAGTGATTGCACCCTCATGGATACTTTTATAAGACGACCCTCTGATGGGGAGATGGAAGGATGGTAGGACGAATTCTTGCCAAAATGTTTGGCAGTAAAAATGACAGGATGATCAAACAGTACCGTCGGATCGTCAGGACGATCAATGATCTTGAACCAACGGTTGAACCTCTTGCAGACACTGAGCTGGCAGCCAAAACAGTTGAGTTTAAGGAACGGATCAGTCAGGGGGAAACCCTTGACCAGTTGCTGCCCGAAGCTTTTGCCGTGGTGCGCGAGGCGGCAAAACGTGTGCTTGGCGAACGTCACTACGATGTGCAGTTGATCGGTGGCATCGTCCTGCATCAGGGAAAGATCGCTGAGATGAAAACCGGTGAAGGCAAGACACTGACCTCAACTGCACCGGTGTATCTTAATGCCCTTCTCGGTAAGGGAGTCCATGTGGTCACGGTCAACGATTATCTTGCCCGCCGCGACGTGCAATGGATGGGGGAAGTCTATCGTTTTCTCGGTTTGACGACCGGTTGTATCCTCCATGAAATGAACGATGAAGAGCGCCGTGAAGCCTATGCTGCGGATATCACCTATGGCACGAACAACGAGTTCGGTTTTGACTACCTCCGCGACAACATGAAATTTGCCCTGCAGGATTACTGTCAGCGTGGATTTGCCTATGCCATTGTTGACGAGGTCGACTCAATTCTCATTGATGAGGCCCGTACTCCGCTGATCATCTCCGGCCCGGCAGATGTGACCACAGATCTTTACCTTAAGGTCGATCGGATCATGCGTCATTTTAAGGTCGAGGAACATTACACCAAGGAAGAAAAGTCCAAGCAGATCATGCTGACCGATGACGGTGTGGCTCTGGCTGAAGAGCTGCTCGGAATCGATAACCTTTATGATCCCCGTAACATCAATCATCTCCATCATGTCAACCAGGCACTTAAGGCGCATTTTGCTTTTCAGCGTGATGTTGACTATATCATCAAGGACGGTTCCGTGGTGATTGTTGATGAGTTCACCGGCCGGACCATGGAGGGGCGGCGCTATTCCGACGGTCTGCACCAGGCCTTGGAGGCCAAGGAAGGGGTGAAGATTGAGCGGGAGAATCAGACACTCGCCTCAATCACCTTTCAGAACTATTT
>JAAYDD010000122.1 GCA_012729435.1 Desulfobulbus sp. | reverse complement strand
GTCCATCCTATTGTCATGGGAAGCAAAATTTTTGATAAGGGCATGATGACCTATCAGCATGATTACGGCACACCGTACACCATCCCCATCTACAGCTGGTATATTGCCGGCGGTGATGTCAATATTCTGGTGGATACCGGAGAGATGCATCCGGTGGTGTCTGATGCGAGAGAACAGGCCATAGGTGGCAGGATCTACACTTTTGAGGATGGTTTGGCTAAATTCGGTCTCACCCCGGAAGATATTGATATTGTACTGCACACTCACTTACACAACGATCATTGTGAAAACGATTACAAGTGTACCAATGCCAGAATCTATGTCCACGCAAAGGAACTGGCCCGCATCCACGATCCCCACCCTTTGGATTTTCGTTATTTAGAAGACTACATTGAGGATGTTGAGGCCAATGGTCAGATTGTTGTACTGACTGAAGACACAGAGGTTCTACCCGGCATCACCATGATCCACACTCCGGCACATACTGAAGGCGGCATGTCCATCCGGATAGAGACTGCTAGAGGAAGTGTGTTGATCTGCGGCTTCTGTACCATTTTAGAAAACCTCTACCCGCCCAAGGCCATTACTGCCATGGAAATGGAGGTCATACCCCCGGGTACCCATGTTAACACCTATGAAGCCTATGAGACCCTGATCCGTGCGAAAACTCTGGCTGACCACATACTGCCCCTGCACGAGCCGCGTTGGGCATCCATGGAAAGTGTGCCTGCATAATGCTGGTTATTCGCTGTTCTGGTTGTCGCCGAAAACTCTGGCGTTATCGTAAGATCGGTCCCGGAGAAGTATTACGATGCCATCGCGACCGCATTGAAAAGGTCTGGCACCTGGACGAGCGTGCAGGAAAGATCTGGTGTCGGTGCGGGAACACCATAGGAATCGACAAGGGGACCTTTATCAAGATGAATAAGAATGCGTTCACCTATTCCGGCACCAAGATCAACAGCTGAAATCAATCCGTTCTGCAGAAATATCGCGGCTTCGGGCTTTCCTGAACCGTGCTGTGATGATCCTGTCCAAACTGCATTCCTGTTAACTCATCTCGGCCATCCTGACATGAGAAATGCTGTCTGACGATTCAGACAGCAGACACCTCTGCGTTTCACCAGATGATAAAGAAGCTTATGCCCATTCAAAAAACGAGACAGAAGAGCAAATGACAGCAATAAAGGCAAGCCTGATGTGGCTGGTATGGTGCATGGTCCACAGCCTGTTGATAACAGTACGCGCTCAACAGTGGGTTGCGAGGAGAGGTGGCATGTGGCAGGGTCTTTATCGCCTGGGCTATGTCTGCTTTGCAGCTGTCAGTCTGTCACTTCTTTTCGCATACACAGCTTCACTGCCCCAACAGCGGATATCTCTTCCATCATGGGGAACAGGGGTACAGCTGATACTCCTCTTGTATGCCGCCATTCTGTTCATCAGCGGGGCCAGAGCCTATGACATGCAGATCTTTCTTGGCATTCGCCAATGGCACGATGCACGAGCCGGTCGCACAAGCCCGGCCCCCCTCTTCTTAAAAACCGGCATCCTGCGCCATATCCGTCACCCCTGGTACAGCGGCACCATAGCCCTGTTATGGGGGGCTCCCGGTCTGACGGACCTCGGATTGCTGAT
>JAAYDD010000121.1 GCA_012729435.1 Desulfobulbus sp. | reverse complement strand
GTCGATCTTGACACTTGTTTTGATATGCTGCTCACCTTATGCCGCACTTGCTGAGCGGATTATCCTCTTTCTGGGCGATTCCCTCACAGCCGGACTCGGTGTGGAAGCCGAAGAGGCCTACCCTCATCTCCTTGGTGAAATGTTACAAAAGGACGGATTGACCGATTTTCGCATCGTCAACGCAGGCATCAGCGGCTCAACCTCAGCCGGTGCCTTATCACGGCTGGAGTGGTACACCAGGATCAAACCAAAGGTGCTCTTTCTGGCATTGGGTGCCAACGACGGCTTACGGGGACTCAGTATCGAAGAGACACAACGCAACCTTGCCTCTGTCATTATTGCCGCCCAAAAACAGGAAATGAGCATACTGCTTGCGGGCATGGAACTCCCTCCCAATTACGGGGATCAGTACACAAATCATTTCCGCCGGATGTATCAGGAGCTCGCCACCCGTTATGAACTGACCTTCATCCCTTTTCTGCTTGAAGGGGTCGGAGGTGACCCTCTGCTGAATCAGGACGACGGAATCCATCCCAATGCTGAGGGACATCGGAGAATCGCCCGGCATGTGTATCCGATACTCAGACAGCACCTTCTGCAGCTTTCACCCGCCGGCGGTACCAGACCATGAGCCTTTCCACAACAGCACGATTCGTTGAGGTGGAAGATCTGCACAAGTCCTACCTGCTCCCGGAGTCCGGCCGGATCAATGTCCTCAACGGAGTCTCCTTCTCCCTTGAAGCCGGTTCCACTCTGGCTGTTACCGGTCATTCAGGCTGCGGCAAATCAACTCTTCTGGCCTTGCTTGCCGGACTGGACAGTGCGGATCACGGCCGCATCACCATCAACGGTTCTGTTTTGACGGATATGGATGCAAGAAGCCTGCACCGGTTTCGCACTGCTCATCTCAGTATCGTTTTTCAACAGTTCCATCTCCTCCCGCACCTTACAGCCAAAGAGAATGTGTGCCTACCGCTTGAGCTGCAGGGCAGACACTGCCCTTCCGAAGTATGGCATACTTTACTCGGCCGGGTCGGACTCACTGCACGCAGAGACCATCTGCCCGGTCAACTCAGTGGCGGTGAATGCCAGCGTGTAGCCATCGCCCGAGCGCTCGCTGTCAGACCGTTGCTGCTCCTGGCTGATGAGCCCACCGGCAACCTTGATCTGGAAACCGGCAGAGAGATTGCCGACCTTCTGTTTGAGCTGGTTGAACAGGAACAGATGACCATGATTGTGGTCACCCATAACGAAGAGCTGGCGGCCCGCTGCTCCCGGCAGCTGCGGCTCGCACACGGAGTACTCCGATGACGGGACTGGTCCGTCTTGCCTGGCGTGATCTGCTCAGGGATCGACGCTTTACACTGCTCTTTGTCATCAACCTCGGCGTCAGCCTCATTGGTTTTCTTCTCGTAGGTTCTTTCAGTTCTTCGGTTGATCGCCACCTGAAGCACCATCTTCGTGACATGCTCACTGCTGACCTGGTCCTTCAGTCCAGCCGCCCTCTGACACATGTGGAGTGGGAAGCGGTTCAATCGGTTATCGGTGACACCAGCCGTTTTTCCAGACAAGTTTCCTTTTATACAATGATCCAGGGAAAAAACAGCACCAGACTGACGCAGATCGTCGCCATTGATGGTGCCTATCCCCTGTACGGCCGATTCCAGTCAGCTGCACAAGACACTCTGCCCCGTCAGGTGATCGACGGTCTGCAACAGCAGCATCATGTCATAATGAGTGAAGAGACCGCGCGTTCCTTCGATTTAACGCCGGGAGATACGCTGGACATCGGTCGCACTTCATTTTCTGTAGCCGCGTTCTTTGAAAATGCGCCGGGCGGCGATCTCACCATCTTTAATCTCGCTCCGAAGATATACCTTGGATTGCCTAATCTGGAGCAGGCAGGCCTCATCCGTTTCGGCAGCCGCATCAACTACTCAACGTTCATCCGGCTGCCGGAAAAAACCGACAGCGCTGTCGTTGCTTCAAATTTATCTCAGCTGTTGAAGCGTCTGGATCACCGGTCGTCATCAATCAGAGTGGTTGCAGCCGCAGAGAGCAACCGTAATCTGGAGCGCCTGTTCAACCAATTCAGCTCTTTTCTCGCCATGACCTCAATGGTTGCTCTGGCACTCGCTGCAATAACCACAGCTCATCTCTTCCAGGAGCACCTTGAGTACAGCAGAAAGGAACTCTTTATTCTTCTGGCACTGGGAGCAGGCCATTCTCACTGTCTGATTCTTGCCCTGAGCAAACTTATCCTCCTTGGTTTGACAGCTGTTCTCCTCAGCGGCATGACAACCTGGATTCTGTTACCTCTGTTTGCCGATCTCTTAACCGGACTCCTCCCTGCAGGCCTGATCCTACATCTGGATCCATTGTCCACGGGACTTGCTCTGCTCATCGCCACCTGTGGCAGCATTCTGTTTTGTTTGCCCGTACTTCTCCGTATAAAAGCAATGCATCCCCTGTCCTTATTACGTGAACAGGAAACTCCGTCCCGATTGCCGGCTCTCTCGCAAAAACAGGTGTTCATCGCCTTGTTACCCGGAATAATTTTTCTGCTCGCACTGATCCTTTTTCTCAGCCATACAGCGGCATTCGCCCTGATCTTTGTCTTCTTCCTGCTCCTTCTGGTTACCCTGTTCACCCTGATCGCCTTTTTCTTCTTCCGCCGTTTCCGTCAGCGGCGTGCTGCCGGGCCACTGCTTGCCCGGATAGCCATTCGCAACCTGTATCGCCAGCGTCGCACAGCAACTGCACTATTCGTCACTCTGACCACAACCCTTCTCCTCATCAACCTTATCCCGCAGCTTGAGAAAGGACTTACAACTGAAATCTCCCAACCTGAAGATGGCATACTGCCGAATCTCTTTCTCATCGACATCCAGGAAGAACAGAAAGAGCCTCTCATTCATTTTTTTCACAAACACGGAGGCTTACTCTCCCCGCCGGCATCAATGGTACAGGGCAGGATCAGCCGTATCAACAATGTCCCCTTCTCTCTTTGGCGTCAACAGCATCAGGTTGAAGATGAACGGGGCTTGCGACGGACGGAGTTCAACTTCTCCAGTCGTCTGCAGCTTGATCCTTCGGAAACTCTGGTCGCAGGAAAACCGCTTCCCTCGACTCCCTGGCAGATGACAACTCATCAACCCTTTGCAATCTCGATGGAAAAAGAGTTCAGCAAACGTTTACAGGTGAAAATAG
>JAAYDD010000120.1 GCA_012729435.1 Desulfobulbus sp. | reverse complement strand
TAAGGGTGATGCCAAGTGAGGCCATCTCGGCGGCCATAACAGCTGCAGATGCAGCGGTTGCACTCACCCCGGATGCAGCAAGCTCCTGTGCACTGGGTGACTGCACAAAGCCGGTCTTTGCCTTGAGCCGGCACACCTTGCCTCCTTCCTGATCAATGGCAATAAAAGGTTTTTCAGGCGCATACCTGCTGAGACAATCCACCAGCTGCCTGAGCTGTTGTGGAGAGGAGATGTTCTGGACTGTGCCGTCAACGTTGCGGTCAAAAAGCAGGATGCCGCCCAGATGTTCTTCTGTCAGAGCCTCGACAATCCAATGGTCAGGTCCTACTGTTGTCCCTGAAAACCCGACAGTGAACATCTGCCCGATCGGCAACCTTTCCGACACGACTGTTCCCCTGCACGCGAAGGCTGTTCAGGCCTTTCTGAGACGGATGGACAACGGGATACGATGAAGCGACCGCTCTTCCTGTACGGTACGGCCAAGCTGCCACTGATCGCACACCACCTTGTCTCCAAGCAGTTTTTCAATGTCAGAGACAAGTCCGTTTATGTTGATAATCGGATGTCGACTGAACACCTGGGGCAGACCGGCTGTCAGATTGCAGGCCAGACAACGGCCAGGGCGTTCATGCAGATCCAGATTAAACCGCAGTGTCTGTGCGGCGCGATCATAGGCTGCAAAACTCAGGGCTATATCATATGCCCCTTCATCGGCATCCCCAAACAGGGCATCAAAGAATTCGTTGGAACGTTCCGGTGGGAACAGGTCTGCCAGTACCTTATCTGTAAAAATCTGCTCAGGTTGCATCATCATCTCATACTATGATCTTCTTGTTCATTATTGCCTGTTCACCCCAGTCTGGCGGTGCAGGCGGCGATCACCCCTGCGGATCTGCCAACAACATACGCCGGTGTCCTTCACACCACACCGACATTACTCAGGAGAGAACGCAACTGTCAACAGCATTGCAGCCCGTTTAAGGCTGTGGTAGAAACGAGGGTATGCAAGTCCAATCTTCTTTATCAGAGACTCAGACAACAGAATTATTTCGGGAGTCGGCACCACTCAACCATGCCCAACAGATCGCTGTGAGTCATGGTGACGGCCCGCTGCTGGTGATAGCAGGCGCCGGTTCCGGCAAAACCCGTACTCTGGTGTATCGTATGGCCCACCTCATCGAAAGAGGAGTGTCCCCGGAATCCATTCTCCTGTTAACCTTCACCCGGCGGGCTGCCCAGGAGATGCTCCACCGGGCAGGAGAACTGACCGCAGGGTCATGCCGTCGGATCATGGGCGGAACATTCCATGCCACTGCCAATATTCTGCTGCGGCGGTACGGTCATTACCTCGACCTGGGTCCGAACTTCACCATTATTGACCGGGGTGACGCCGAAGGGATCATCAACCTGCTCAAATCTTCACTGGGTATGGGCGGAGCAGGTAAACGTTTCCCCTCCAAGCGGGTGATCATGAATCTGATATCCGGTGCGGTGAACAAGGCCGCCAGCATTGAAGAACTCGTTTATCAGGAGCATCTTCATCTCACCGAATTTCTGAATGATTTCTATACGATTGCCGATCATTACCGTCAGTTCAAACTTGATCACGGCCTGCTGGACTATGATGATCTCCTCGTGTACTGGAAACAGCTGCTGCTTGCATCGGAAAACGCCCGTATCGAACTCTCCAGCCGATTTCAGCACATCCTGGTTGACGAGTATCAGGATACGAATTTACTGCAGGCTGAGATCGTTCGCCTCCTCGCCTACTGTCACCAGAATGTCATGGTCGTTGGTGATGATGCCCAGTCGATCTACAGTTTCCGCGGCGCTGATTTTGCCAATATCATGCGGTTTCCTGAGCAGTTTCCCGGTACAGAGATCGTTAAACTGGAAGAGAATTATCGTTCCACCGAACCGATCCTCCAGCTGAGCAATGCAATCATTGCGAATGCAGAGAAAAAATTCACAAAAATCCTGTTCACCGAAAAGGTCGGGGGAATCCGGCCGCAGTTGGCCGCTGCAGCCAATGAGGCGGCGGAAGCCGGCTTTATCGTCCAGGAAATACAGAAACTACGGCAAAACGGAACATCCCTTGCCGACATCGCAGTCCTGTTCCGTTCCGGATTTCATTCATTTAAACTGGAAATTGAACTGGCAGCCCATGGTCTTGACTTTGAAAAACGCGGCGGTCTCAAACTGACAGAATCCGCCCACATCAAGGATGTGCTTTCCTTTTTACGTGTCATCATCAATCCATGGGACAACCTCAGCTGGAACCGCATCCTTCTTCAGCTGGAAAAGGTCGGGCCGAAGACAGTGCAAAAGATTCTCAACAGTGTCCGCCAGACGGATGACCCCTTTTCCGCCTTAATGACCTACCGGCCCGCACCAGCATGGCGACAGCAGTTTGAGAAGCTTGTGACCATGCTCAATCACCTCCGCCAGCCGGACCTGACTCCGTCGAATCAGTACGATCTGGTCATGGAGCACTATGCACCGATCTTTGAAAAGATCTACTATGACGACTACCCCAAACGTCGACGGGAACTCGAACAGATCAAGGCGCTGATCAGCGGTTACGGCGACCTGCAGTCCTTCATCGATGATACCGCTCTTGATCCTCCTGAAATCGATACGAGCGTTGACGGGGGGCGTTCAGAGCAGAAGTTGATACTCTCCACCATTCATTCCGCCAAAGGACTGGAATGGGATACGGTCTTTGTTATGGGTCTGGCTGAAGGACGCTTTCCCCATCAGCATGCCGTACCAGGTGAGCAGTGGGAAGAGGAAAGACGACTCCTTTATGTGGCGGCAACCCGCGCCAAAAACCAGCTTTTTCTCACCTACCCCAAAGAGATGCTCGGATCAGACCGCCAGCTGCTGCGTGCATCGCTCACCCCCTTTCTGCGGGAAGTCAACGCCGGACTGTACACAACCATCGATCAGGTTCATACGGGCACAACGTATCAGACCGGTCAGTACGAGCAAGGAACACCTCGGTTTCGTCATCCAAAAGTTCAATCAGCACGAGTAACCTACGAGGAAGGCATGCAGGTCACGCACGCCTTTTTTGGTCATGGTCGAGTGATTTCGATCCCCGGCCCGCGTCGCATCGAGATCCTTTTTGACCGTCATGGCAGCAAAATCCTTCATCTTGATTACGCCAAACTTGAAATCGTTGACTGACGAGCCATTCCATCCCCTGTCCCGATGAACTACCAAGAAGCACTTCTCTGGATGAACGAACGTCAGCAGTTCACCATCAAGCTCGGTCTGGCAACGACCGAAACTCTGCTCGACCGTTTCGGCAGCCCTGAAAAGAAATTTCGGATTATCCATATTGCGGGAACCAACGGTAAAGGATCAGTCGGAGCAACGCTTCTGGCCGTCTTATCCGCCGCCGGCTATCGCACCGGATTTTACTCCTCACCACATCTCAGTGATTTCCGAGAACGCTTCCGGCTCAACAACACCTTCATCTCAGCTGAGCGTTGTGCAGAACTCATAACAGCGCTGGCTGAAGAGCTTCCCGACGGGATGCAGCCCACCTACTTCGAATGCGCCACTCTTTTGGCCCTGCTCTGGTTTGCCGAAGAACAGGCCGATGTGGTCATTCTGGAGACCGGCATGGGCGGGCGGCTCGACGCCACCAACGTTGTCACGCCTCTTCTTTCAATCATCACCGATATCAGTCTGGACCACGAACAGTATCTTGGCTCCACCATTGCTGCCGTAGCTGCTGAAAAGGCCGGCATTATAAAACCGGGGGTGCCGGCCATCTTTTCAGGCAGAGACCATAACGCCCTGTCGGTGATTCAGCAGCGTTGCCGGCAGCAGAACAGTCCGCTCTATCTGTACGGACGCCACTTTAGCGGCACCCGCTCCGGTGAACAGACCTTTCATTATCATGCGCTCGCCGGCCAGACACACTCAGATCTTCCCTTACAGCTCCGGGGCGAACACCAGGTTGTCAACACGTGCCTTGCTCTGGCCGCACTTGAACTTCTTTGTCAGAACCTCCCGACACGGCCGGATCAGTGGCGTACCGGGCTGCGACAGGTAAACTGGCCGGGGCGTCTGGAACGGTTTTCAATCCCGTCCTCTG
>JAAYDD010000119.1 GCA_012729435.1 Desulfobulbus sp. | reverse complement strand
TATCAGCGAAGCTGCTGCTGTGGGCCTTGACGGACTTAAGGGACATCGGTCAGTCGGTGGTTGTCGCGCTTCGATCTACAATGCGTTTCCTCGCGAAGGAGTTGAAAAACTGGTCAGCTTTATGGCAGATTTTGCCCAGAAAAACCGGTAGTATCCCAGTGTTCCCGGCTCATGATCTCAGTTCTGCCTTGATCATGGGTCAGGAACTCTTTCACCATGGATTATCAAGGTACTATCATCCGCCCTCCGAGCGAGGCCTTCTCGATTATACTGCAGGTAACCCACGGCTGTTCGCATCATCGCTGTACTTTCTGCGGCGCTTATCGAGACAAACCGTTCCGGATAAAATCTCAGGATGCCATTGATCAAGACCTTGAATTCGCGGCACGGTGGTGTCGCCGTCAAACAACGCTGTTTTTAGCCGACGGCGATGCCCTTGTTCTCCCTCATTCTCAGATGATCACATTACTGACCCGTATCCGTTTGCAACTGCCGTGGGTTCGACGGGTCAGCTCCTACGCCACCTGTCAGAACATTTTGGCAAAAAAAGATACCCAGCTGACAGCATATAAAGAATTAGGATTACACCGACTCTATTTGGGGCTTGAGAGTGGTCATGATCCGACCCTCAAGGCTATCGGCAAAGGCGTTGCCGGTGATTCAATGATAGTTGCCTGCCAACGGGCCCGGGCTGCCGGAATGTTTGTGTCAGTAACCTGTCTTCTTGGTATTGCCGGTCGTCTCGCATCGTTGCACCATGCAAAAGCCACAGCAGAAGTGCTCAATCAGATGCAGCCGAATCAGATTGCGATTTTAACCTTGATGTTATTGAAAAACACCCCATTGTATGCGCAGGCCATAACAGGGAAGTTTCTCTTGCCAAGCCCGAAGGAGATGCTGATCGAGTTGAAGCATTTAATTGCTCATCTTGATCCCTTTCGCACCCAGTTCCATGCCAATCATGCCTCCAACTATTTCTCTCTGAGTGGCCGGTTCCCCAGGGATCATGAAAAAATACTTGTCGCTCTTGAAAAGCTTATTCGGGATAATGCCCCATTAAAACCGGAGACACTCCGCATGCTGTAATTTTTGTTGCTGTACTCCAGAATCTACGTATTTGACATTCGTTATGCAGAGGAACAAATCAGAAAAAGTCGACCTCAAAGACTTGACCCAGGACCAGCTGGTACGCTTTGTTGAGTCGTTGGGACAACCTGCGTTTCGCGGTCGTCAGATTTTATCCTGGATCTATCGGCCTGGAATTTCGGAATTTTCTCAGATGACGGATCTGGCCAAAGAGTTTCGTGCCGCACTTGCACACACCGCGACCATAAGCCGTTTTGATGACTATCTTCTGCAGCGTTCCATGGATGGTACAGTCAAGTTCGCTTTTCGTTTGGATGACGGTCTGGTGATTGAATCAGTTCTGATACCCGAGGAAGACCGAAATACGCTTTGCGTGTCTTCCCAGGTCGGTTGTGCCATGGGGTGCATCTTTTGTCTGACCGGCAAGATGGGGCTGCGCCGTAACCTGCGAACAGCTGAAATCGTTAATCAGGTCTGTGCAGTGCAAGAGTGGTCTCTTTCCCAGGGGCGAAGACCACTCACCAATCTCGTTTTCATGGGCATGGGTGAACCGCTGGCCAATCTGAACAATGTCCTTGACGCGATCTCGATTCTTACCGAGCAACGTGGACTCGATTTCAGTAATCGACGCATTACAGTATCCACCTGCGGACTGGTACCGCAGATGCAGATCTTAGGTGAACAGACAGGTGTTAATCTGGCAATCTCCCTGCACGCTGTCAACGATGAGATCCGATCTTCCTTAATGCCCATTAACAGACGATATTCGCTCAGGCAGCTGATCGAAGCTTCCCGTACATATCCTCAGAAACGTCGCAAGCGGGTCATGTTTGAATATACTTTACTTGAAGGGGTGAATGACTCTGCCGGTGATGCGGAGAAGCTGGCAGATCTGTTACAGAATGTCCCCTGTAAAATCAATTTACTCTCTGTCAATCCGACCGGCGACTCCCGTTTTCGCAGCCCAAAAGACGAACAGATATTGCATTTTCAGAAAATACTGCGCGATCGCGGATTTACTGTTTTTATTCGTCAAAGCCGAGGAGAAGATATCGCTGCAGCATGCGGCCAACTGGCCAGTGATGGATGGTCGGAAAACCGACACAATCCGATTAAAGATCAGTCGTAATAAAGATCGGCAGAACAATGAAACAGAATCAGAATTTAACGTTCTGGTTCACGATCCCTTGATAAAACTGCCAAAAGAAAACAGCCCATCATTCAATTGAACCCGACTGAGCAGGGTGTTGTAATCTTCGTCGGATGTACTCATTCCTCCGGTGCTCCAGCTGAACGACCCGCCTATCCGATCTCCTTCATTAAAGAAAAGAATTCCGCCCTCATCCTTTCTCATGAGCTGAACGTCGATAAAACCTGAAAACTGTTTCTGTCGGAGACGGAAAATAAGGTCAGGAAGAGGTATTTCTGAAGATTTCAACGATGTTTTGGCACGCTGAAAAGCCGGCATTTGTGCCCAGAAATAGATAGCATTTGCATCTAACTGGTACACATTGACCGAACAGCTTGAGCAATAAAACGTACTGCGGGCGATTTCCAGAGATGGAACAACCTGAACTGTCTGACCTTTTTCCTGAATAAGATTGCTGATGATTTCCGATTCATTGAAGTAAATCATCATTTCCACTCGTGCTGATCGGCAGTGAATACTTCCAGCGCCGATATCCCCCTGCATGTGTTCGATAAAACGTTCGAGTTGGAGATAGTAGCTGTTGAGCCCTTGGAGATAGGGTTTTTCACGAGGTATGAGCATAGATCAGATGATGGATGCAACAGGAGAAGCCAACGGCTGATCGTGAATGGCGGAAAAAGCTCACTGATCAGGTGAACTCTGTTCAGACACATTTGCCGGATTAGTCGG
>JAAYDD010000118.1 GCA_012729435.1 Desulfobulbus sp. | reverse complement strand
CGGAGCAGGAGTAGGTGTCACAGAGGAGCCGGCCCTCACTGTTTTCTGTCAGAACGACAGATTGCCAGGCCCAGCTGGAGAGCCTCCTCCATCGTCTCTGTCCGTTCAGTAACAGCCCCTTTCAGATCAACACCCCGGACCACCAGCTCACCGCCAAAAGTGAATTCCATGGCATCAAAGGCATAACGGATGGTCAGGCGGGTACCGTCAAAGATCTTCCCACCGGCTGTAGCAGCCACGCTTACCAGATAGCCGAGTCGATTGTCACGATCAGGCCTGGTCTCGCCGAGCAGGTACTTACGGCACCACAGCGCCTGGCAGCGGTCAATAAAGGCCTTGGTCTGCGCTGTGACACTGTAAAAGTAGATCGGCGAACCGATGACGATCCGATTGGCCTTGTCAATCTTCTCGTACAGCAGGGTCATGTCATCCTGGATAATGCACGAGCCCCTGGTTTCGCAGTGACCGCAGCCGGTACAGGGATGAATGTTCAAAGCAGTCAGGTTGATGCGTTCAGCCGTATATCCTGCCTGACGGATGGATGTTTCAATCCGGGTGAGGAGAATGTCGGTGTTGCCATTCTTGCGCGGGCTGCCATTGCAAAGGAGGATGTTCATGATGGGGCTCCTGACAAGTCGGTTGTCCCGACTGAAGGTCTGTTGGTTGTTCCTGTATGTTTTTTGCAACAGATATCTGCAGTGCTGTTTGCAGTGTTGTCTGGCAGTTCATCATGGCAGACAGTGCGGCAAACCGGGCAGCTTATCTAACAAGAAGAGGAATACCGGGTCAGCCGGAACTGTCACCGGTTTCTGGCGGAAAGCCTTTCCTCCAGATGTATGAGCTCGTTTTTTTTGGGAAAGTAAAGAACCATCGCCGCTGCAGCCAGAGCGGTCAGCAGGTAGAGATCAACCGGGTTGTTCCCCAGAAGATAGAGAATCAGACCGTAGAGAGCAATGGCCTGGGTGATGGCCAGGGTTACAATCATGGCAGTGGTATACCGCTGAACAGCAGGATGCTGGCGGGATTTATTGCGACGAACCGATGGCTTGGCAGCAAGGATGAGGCGACGCACAAACCAGGATGCAATGAGCGTTGCTCCAGCCAGGGGATACATGAACAACCGCAGCTCAGCGTAGGTTGCGGCGGAAAGATTGATGACCTCCTTACCGAGAATAAGAGGGACAGCCAGGACATACATGACTAAAGACACGGTCAGAGCAGACCAGATAATCTTTAAGTTTGACATTCCTTTTTCAAGTTCCTGTCTGGTCATCATCTCTCTCCTCAGGGTGAAGCTGTTTCGTTGCGGGCAGTTGTGTTATGCCCGGTCGTTTATGCAGCATGTACGGTTGGTGTTGGCAATGCTGGTGACCATGCGCCTGCAGAGTGTCTCTCCGGATCTGCGGCCTCGTTTTCCGCACTGATCAAAGCTACGGTGTGACCATGAGTACTTGCGTATCAGTGCATTTTTTTGGACCAGAGAGGGGAAAGTGCCGGGTTCGTACAGGCTCGTTAAGGATATGTTTATTTTTTCCCGAGGATGCTGCCGAGAATGCCGCGCACAATCTGTCTGCCCACCTGACTGCCAATGGTGCGTACCGCCTGTTTCGCCATGGTTTCAACCATTCCCTGTCTGCGTCTGGTTCCCCACAACAGGTCGCTGATCATACCCCCTCCCTTAGTACGATTATCGGGTGCTGGACCGGATGGAGCAGTGGCTGTCGCCTGTTTGTCTGCAGCGCGGCGGGTCAGGATTTCGTAGGCAGACTCCCGGTTGATGGGTTGATCGTATTTAGCGCCGATGGGACTGCGAGCCATCACAGCGGCTCGTTCCTGTTCGGTTATGGCACCCATGCGACAGCGCGGCGGACAGATCAGGGTCTTTTCCACGGGCATGGGTACACCTTTTTCCTGCAAGGTTGACACAAGAGCTTCGCCCACAGCAAGTTCGGCAATGGTCCGGGGTACATTGATTTTTGGGTTGACGGTAAACGACTCGGCAGCAGCTTTGAGCGCCTTCTGGTCACGGGGAGTATAGGCGCGCAGAGCATGTTGTATGCGGTTTCCGAGCTGGCCGAGGATGTCGTTGGGAATGTCGTCCGGGTATTGGG
>JAAYDD010000117.1 GCA_012729435.1 Desulfobulbus sp. | reverse complement strand
CGGTCTCATTGACATAGTCAAAGGAGATGATCTGATAGTCCATCACCGCCACGTTCAGGCGTCGTGAAAGATCGGTGCGCATGGTCTGCGGATCGGACAGGGCATGGGAGTCGATCCGGTCCAGGGTGACCTTCACACCGCTTACCGAGTGGAGCAGTTGCGGATGATCAACCACATAGGCACCGATGAGCAGACATACCACCGTGCCTGATACCAGTGGCAAAGTGGTGCCCTTAACCGAACAGATAACAGCAATGGCAATGCTGCCGAAAAAGTAGCTGATCTCGATCTTGGTGATGGGTTCCGAGCGCAGTGTGAACAGGGCAAGGATGGCAAACAGACCGAAACCGGCGGCAATACTGAACTCAACGCTGGAGAGAATCGTAAGAACAGCAAACACAAAGATATTAAACAGTGCTGCCACAGTGGTGAGTTCTTTGTCGTGATAGCGTCTGTAGTACAGCCCAAAAGTTAACAGGGCCATGGCAATGATATCGATGCCAAAACGCATCAGGAGTTCAAAAAGCGGGCTGTGGAAAAATGTGGTCTCCATTGTTTTCTCCTTATCGGGATACGCTCCGGATCGTTCATGATCGGAGTCCTTTGCACCCATGCCTGCCCCGTTGCAGGCCTCTTCAGGTGCAGCAGATAGTGGCGGAACATAAAAGAGGCGTGCTCTTTTGGTTCACAACCTGCGCTGTCCTGGAAATTTCTGTGTTCTATCTGTAATGAAAATCTGATAATCTGTACCATTTCATAAGATGAATTACAATCCTTGTCATCTGGCTGTTCTTTTAGAGCACCGATCTTCTTGTATATTTTGTAAAAAGAGAGAACAGCAGGAACAGATGATACGATATCAGTTGCAGAACAGAATCAGTGATAAAAAGACCGGTTTTCAAAAGGTCACTTATCTGTTCTGTTATTTTCTGTTCATGCATATTCTGGTGAGACCAGATAATGCAGATCTCTTTTGCAATCCTTCACAGGATCGGAGACAAGATTCCGGTATTGGCACGGAGAAGGAAAAACACTATAACGGATGACATGCAGGCAGACAGCCGGATGAAAAGACGGTTTTATCAGGAACTGTGTCACCAGCTGCAGGAAATGCAGGCAGTCGATCCCGCCCTGCCTCAACACAGATCATCAGCCAGGCCGGAAGCTCTCACAGGTTGTTTGATGACCGTCCGCCCGTATCTCCGCACACGGCTGATCGGGGATCATCAGGGGGGCGGTGTTCAGCTCGCCTGCGCTGTCCGGGCCCTGTTCGCAGAGCGTTGTATTGTCGTGTTGATAATCTGTTGCAGACCGTCTATAATCGATCGTTTCTTCTGTCGGTGACATTTTCGGCACAGCATACCGGCCTGTCAGCCGACAGCACGTTTTCTGTCTTGCAGCAGTTACCCCTTTTAAACGCTCACCTCGTCCGATGCCGTCCTCATCCGCCCGTCTGTCTGCTCCAACATATCGTCCCGACATAGACGGGCTGCGCGCAGTTGCCGTGATTCCGGTGGTTGTCTTTCACGCCTTTCCGGACAGTATTAAAGGCGGCTTCATCGGTGTTGATATATTTTTTGTTATCTCCGGGTTTCTCATCTCGACCATCCTTTTCGAAAATCTGGCCAGAGGAACCTTCAGCTTCAGTGAATTTTATGCCCGCCGTATCAGGCGGATATTTCCGGCGCTTCTTCTTGTCCTGCTCTTCTGCTGTCTGATCGGCTGGTTTGTCCTGCTTGCCGACGAGTACAAACGGCTCGGCAGACACGTGGCTGCCGGGGCAGGGTTTATTTCCAACTTTGTCCTGTGGAAGGAGGCCGGTTACTTCGACACTTCGGCGGAAACCAAGCCGCTTCTCCATCTCTGGAGCCTGGCCATTGAAGAGCAGTTCTACATCATCTGGCCCCTACTGCTCTGGTTGTTCTGGAAACGAAGAAAGAGTGTCATCATCCTCACCGCAGCCATCACCGCCGCCTCTTTTGCCGCAAATCTCGCGGGTGTCCACCGGGATCTGGTCTTTGCCTTTTTTTCACCGGTTACCCGTTTCTGGGAGCTGCTTGCCGGAGGTCTTCTTGCCTGGTACACGCTGGCGGTGAAGAGGAGCTCTGCCGATGTGCAACCATTGCCGCTCTTCAGGAAGGCAGGCGGTTTTCTCCCCGGGACGTTTGCATCTGATTCCCGGACGGCTGCCCATCTGTGTTCACTTCTTGGCCTTTCCCTCCTTGTCTTCGGATTTCTCTGTATCCATAAAGGTGACAGTTTTCCCGGCCTGTGGAGCATCATTCCGGTAGCCGGTGCTGTTCTGCTGATCGCCGCCGGACCCGGAGCCGTGGTCAACCGTACCCTGCTGTCCCATCCGCTTGCGGTCTGGGTGGGACTCATCAGCTTTCCTCTCTACCTGTGGCACTGGCCTCTCCTCTCCTTTGCCAGAATCATTGAAGGCGAAATGCCCCGCCTGGGTATGCGACTGGCAATGGTTGGCGCTGCTGTTGTACTGAGCTGGCTGACCTACCGGTTTATTGAGCAGCGGGTGCGCTTTGGCCGTCCGAACCCCGGAAAGACACCGGCTCTGGTCGGACTGATGGTCTTGTTCGGCTGTGCAGGTCTTATCACTTCGAAAAACAGCGGCTGGGAGTTCCGGCCGATCAACGCGCTGAACAAGGAGATCGGTCAGGTACAGCAGTATGACTGGAATGCGGATTACCGCCGGGGCACCTGTTTCCTTGACGCGAGCATTGAGAAGAGTGATGCCTTTGCCGACGTCTGCACCACGGTTTCAGATCCGGACAGACCCGTTGTCATGCTGTGAGGTGATTCGCACGCCGCTTCCCTGTACAGAGGACTTGCCGTGCAGGCGGATATCCTGGGATTCAACCTCGCTCAGCTGACCGCAAGCGGCTGTCCCCCGGTCCTTGATTTTGAAGTGGGCAACAGCAGATACTGTGTGGAGCTCAATGGGTATGCCCGGCGGAAGGTGCAGGAGGTGAAGCCCGATGTTCTTATCATGGCAGGCTACTGGTCACTCTACAACGGGAACGACAGGTGGGATGAGCTGGATATGGGGATGTTGGCGTCAACCATCAGCACTGTGCAGGATCTGGGGGTGAAGAAGGTTGTCGTTGTCGGCCACCTGCCGACCTATACCGTGAATCAGACCGATATGCTGAGAAAACGGTTTCCGGGCGACACAGTGAACATTCGCACTTACAATCATTTCAAAGAGACGGTCATCGGGGTGAACGAGAAGATTGCCCGGACCGCCCGCGAAAAAGGGGCGCAGTTCATCAGCCCGCTTGATGTTCTGTGCAACAGTCAGGGATGTATGCTTTCCCTTGCAGATGATACTATCATTCCTGTGGCGTTTGACTACGGTCATTTAACCGCAGAGGGGTCGACCTACCTTGTTTCTAAATTGTTTGAATATAACTTGATGGAGCAGGCTGAGGTGTTGCAAGATGGAAAGACAGGTCATTGAGAAGTCAGTGGCCGTTTAACCCCTGTCTCGATTCATTTTCAAGACAGATCAGGCAGGTCTGAACACCGGTTGACAGTCAGCCGGGGCCGATTTTCCGGCTTTTTCAGGCACACAGCGGAAGTACTTTTCCACACGTTTGAATTATTTTATTTTTTATGCTTAAAACAGCTATTTACGTTGATGCGGAAAACATCAAGATGAGCGGCGGCTACGGTATGCGCTACGATGTGCTTGTTGATCTGGCCAACAGCAAGCATTCTGTGATGGTAAGGGCCAACTGCTACCTGGCCGAGGATCTGGAGCGTACCCAGGCGGACCCGGAATACCGTCAGAAGGTCCATTCCTATCACAATGTCCTGCGCAACTGCGGGTTCAAGATCATCAAGAAGTATGTTCGCCGCTTTAAGGATGAAGACGGCAATATAACCACCAAAGCGAACGCTGATATGGATCTGGCCATTGATGCACTGCTTCAGGCACGCAATCTTGACCGGATCATTCTGCTCACCGGTGACGGTGACTTTCTGCGGCTGATTGTAGCCCTGCAGAACACCGGATGCCGGGTGGAGGTGATCGGTTTTCATAATGTGAACAAGGAGCTGCGCGAGGTGGCCGATTCCTATATCTCCGGCTTTCTCATCCCCGGGTTGTTGCCCATTGCCGGCGCGCAGGGCGAGCACGCTGACCAGTGGCAGCGGGGTACGGTGGCCAACTTCAACCAGGATCGGGGTTTCGGATTTTTCCGCTACTACCGGCTGCACAGGAATGAGTTGCAGTCTGAGACCGTATTTTTTCATCTGTCCAAGTCAACCCTGACCTCAGATCATTACTTCCAGGAGCCGTACCGGATTTTTGAATTCCGGGTGGTGGAGAACCCGGTCAACAACAACCGTTCTGAAGCCTGGGACATCCGCCTGCTGAAGGAGGCATAGCACCATGGCTGTTTCGCGGGCAGATGTGCTTCTGGCCGGAGACATCGGGGCCACCAAGACCACCCTGGCGCTTTTTGCTCCGTCCGCCGGGGCTCCGGGGTCACCGCTGCGCCAGCAGACCTGTCGCAATGCCGGTATCAGTGACTTTACAGCTCTTTTGGAGAAGTTTTTAGGCAACGACGCCCCGCAGCCGGTCTCTGCCTGTTTTGGCGTCGCCGGTCCGGTGATAGGCAACACCGTCCGTATGACCAACCTCAACTGGGTTATTGACGGTCAGGACCTGCAGACCCGTTTCGGCTGGCAGCGGGTTGTCCTTATCAATGATCTTGTGGCCACCGCCATGGGAATCTCGCAGCTGACACCGGCCGATGTAGAGGTGATCAACCGGGGTGAACGCCGGGACGGCTCGGCAGTGGCGGTGCTGGCCCCGGGAAGCGGTCTGGGGGAAGCCTTTCTTGTCTTTCCCGGAGGAAGGACCTTTGTCTGTGCCTCTGAAGGCGGACACGCGAGTTTTGCACCCCGGAATGAGGAACAGATCGAACTGCTGAACTTTCTGCTCCAGCGCCACCCCCATGTTTCAGTGGAGCGGGTCTGTTCCGGCATGGCGGTACCCGGGCTCTTTGCCTTTCTGGCCGGACGCATGGAGGTGCCGTCGTGGCTGGAGAAGGAGTTGGCCGAGGCTGACGACAAGACACCGGTGATCGTACAGGCGGCCCTGGCGGCACACCGGGGTGAAGCGGCCTGTGATGTTGCCGTGCAGACCCTCCGGCTGCTCATCGATATCCTGGCTGATGAGGCGGCCAACCTGGCCCTGAAGACCCTGGCCCTGGGAGGCGTGTACATCGGCGGCGGCTTTGCCGCCAGAATCCTGCCGTTTGTGGAACAGGAGCGTTTCATGCGTATCTTCTGCCGGGGAAGATATGCGGGAATCCTGAGCCGTATCCCGGTCTCACTCATGACCAATCCCCAGACCGCTCTTTTTGGAGCGGCAGCCCATGGAGTGCAGGACATGACGCACGAAAGCTCCTGCCCCGGACACCGGTCCTGAAAGGCTGTTTTTCTTTGCCCTGAGTACGCTGTTTATGTCGTATTTTGCGATTTCCCAGGTTCTTGTAGGCATTGCCATCGGCTTTGATCTGCTCTCGTTTCAGTTCAAACAGCGTCGGCAGATCATTGCCTGTCTGATATTCTCCTGCCTGCTCATCGCGGTTCATTTCGCCCTGCTCGGCCACTGGACGGCCACGGGTCTTGCCGCCCTTGCCGCAGTCCGCTTTCTTGCGAGTTATCATACCACCGCCAGGCCGGTGATGTTTTTTTTCATCGGAGCCACAGTACTCGTTGCCGGACTCACCTTTCAGGGGCTTCTCAGTGTGTTGAGCTGTCTTGGAGCGGTTTTCGGGACCATCAGCACCTTTTCCAGGGATGACAGACGCCTGCGGGAGATCATGCTCATCGGCACCAGTCTCTGGCTCGTCCACAATATCATAGCCAGAACACCGACCGCAGTGCTCATGGAAGCCCTGTTCATCGGCAGTAACCTGCTCGGCTACTACCGTTTTTACTACCGTCGCGCCGGTAAGGGATGGGGCTGGGGTAAAGGGGCTGGTGCAGGAGGGAACAGCGCTGACCGGTGATTGAATACGATCAGGACTTCTTCGCCAGCCGGAGATAGATCTCCCGGCTTATCCAGGCATCGGTGGCGGCGTACTGTATCTGCTGCGGACTGAGGTCGGGATTGGCCCAGTTCGTTGTTCGTGCGGTTTTCGAGATCCGGATACCGCAGACCACGGCCGCAAGGCCGCGGAGGCCGCGGTTGGCGATGCCCCGGCGTCTGGCCACCTGGGCCAGGTCGACGAAGCCCGCTGCCCCGAAGGGGCGGATCTCCTGAAGGGTCTGCAGGTCAAAGGCAACGGCGACTCCGGCCTTCACTATATCGGCGGTGCTGAGAATATCGCGCAGAGGGGCGGGCAGACCGGTGGTACGGAGCTGAAAGAGCAGGACCTCATCGGCGGTGGCGAGCTGGAGCAGACTGGGCGGAAACTTCTGTCCCTTATGAAAGGCGGGCCTGGTTTCCGTATCAAAGCCCAGCAGATCGGTACAGGCGAGTTCAGCTGCGGCCTGTTTTGCCTCCTCCGGGGTTCTGATCAACCGTATCGGTCCTTCCCATCTGGCCAGGGGAAGATCGTTGATAGCCTCTTTACTGATGCGCTGTGTTGGACGCTCTGTCAGATCTTTGGTAACCATTGGCTGCTACTGCGGTTGTACATGGTGCGAGGGGTTTTTTGAGGCAGGGGCCGGTATCGCGGACATATCTCTTCAAACATGTGGTGTGATGTACACCATGGGGCCGCTGTTGTCATGCCCATTTGTCACAGTGTATCGGAGAACCGTTCGGATGCCGCTGTTCCCGCTGTGTCTGTGTAAACGTGCCTGCTGCCGATTGACCGATGTTCTGCCGGGCAGGCAAACGCTTGCAGTTGTGTTTTTCCCGTTGAATTTTTGATATGCGTCCTTATTGTTTTTCTTCCCATTGCCGTTACAGGAGGACACCTTGAAGCCGACAGATACTGAGAACCCTGAATATTTTCACCGCGTGATTGACTGTCAGTACGCCTGTCCCGCCCACACGGCGGTTCCGGAGTACATCCGTCTGATCAGTGAAAAACGCTATACCGACGCCTATATGCTGAACTGGGTGTCCAATGTCTTTCCCGGTGTTCTGGGGCGGGTATGTGATCGTCCCTGTGAACCTGCCTGTCGAAGGGGACGCGTGGAAGAGGAGCCTGTGGCGATCTGTCGGTTAAAACGGCTCTGTGCCGATAACCGGGACCTCCAGGTCACCAGGCGTTTTCCCCGGATACCCCGGGAAAAGAACGGCAAAAAAATCGCCTTGATCGGCGCCGGCCCCGCTTCACTGACCGTGGCCCGCGATCTGATGCCTCTGGGATATACCGTTGACCTCTACGATGAACAGGAAAAAGGCGGCGGTTTTATGCGCAGCCAGCTGCCCTCGTTCCGTCTGCCTGAAACTGTACTGGCCACGGAGGTGAACTACATCCTTGATATGGGGGTGACCACCCACTTCAATCACCGTGTTGAGAGCATGCGTGCCATGCTTGACAAGGGGTATGATGCCATCTTTGTCGGCACCGGCGCCCCGCGCGGTCGTGATCTGTCCGATCTTCCCGGCCGCAGGGAGGCGGATGCCTGGATTCACATCGGGATTGACTGGCTTGCCGGTGTGATCTTCGGCCATATCAGCGGCATTGGAAAACGCGTACTGGTGCTCGGCGGCGGCAATACGGCCATGGACTGCTGCCGTACGGCCCGCCGTCTGGGCGGTGAGGATGTGCGGGTGGTTGTCCGCAGCCCGCGTGAGGAGATGAAGGCCTCTGTCTGGGAGATTGAAGAGGCGCTGCAGGAGGACATCCCCATCATCGATAACCATGTGCCCCTTGCCTTTGTGGTTGAGCATGGAAAACTTGCAGGTGTGCAGTTTGAACGGGTCCGCGCCGAATACGATGATCAGGGGCGGCGTCAACTCCTGTCCACCGGCGAAGAGCCGGTGTTTCTCCCCTGTGATGAGGTTATTCTCGCGGTTGGCCAGCTCAATGCCTTTCCATGGATAGAGCCGGATACCGGAATTGCATTTAATACAAAGGGGTTGCCGGTGCTTGATCCCCTGACCCTGCAGTCGTCGCTTCCCCAGGTCTTTTTCGGCGGCGATGCCGCCTTTGGCCCGCGCAACATCATCACCGCAGTGGCCCACGGCCATGAGGCCGCCATCTCCATTGATCTCTTCTGCAACAACAGGCCGCTTGATGAGCGTCCGGCACCGCAGGTCAACCTGGCCGGCCAGCAGATGGGGGTGCATGACTGGCTTTATGACAACAGGGTGACAGACACAAGGCGCCAGGCAGTGCCCATGGTGGCCAAGGCCAAGACCCTGAAAGACCGGCTTCTGGAGGTTGAGCTGGGTTTTGATCGGGAAGTGGGGCATGATGAGGCGCTGCGCTGTCTGAACTGCGATGTGCAGACCGTCTTCCATGCCGAGCTGTGCATCGAGTGCGATGCCTGTGCCGATGCCTGCCCGGTGAGCTGTATCAACTTTGTGGAAAACGGTCCTGAGGAGGACCTGCGCAGCCGGCTGAAGGCACCGGCAGCCAACCTCAGCCAGGCTCTCTATGTCTCGGTACCGCTTGGTACCGGCAAGGTGATGGTCAAGGACGAGAACGTCTGTCTGCACTGTTCGATCTGTGCCGAACGGTGTCCGACGGCAGCCTGGGAGATGCAGAAGTTCTTCTATCAATCAGCACGAGCGGGACAGCCATGAAGCCACTGAACAGGATAAACGATTTTGTTGTCTCTTTTGCCACGATCAACGGTTCCGGATCAGCCAGCGCCAATAACCTCTTTGCCAGGGTTGTCTTCCGGATGGGGGTTCCGGTCAGTCCCAAGAACATCTTCCCCTCCAATATCCAGGGCTTGCCCACCTGGTACGAGGTGCGCGTTAATGAAAACGGGTATGTGGGCCGGCGGGGTGATGTTGATCTGATGGTTGCTGTGAACGGCCAGACCCTGCGGCGGGACTATGACAGTGTTGTCAGCGGCGGGTACTTTGTCTACGATTCCTCCAGGCCGCTGCCCGAGGACTTTCAGCGGGAGGATGTGGTCACCATCGGCATCCCCATGACCCGGCTGGTCACGGAAGCCATTGACAACACAAAGATGCGACCGCTTCTGCGAAACATCGTCTATGTGGGCGGTCTGGCGGCTCTGCTTGATATGGAGCTTGATCTGTTTGTTGATGCCTTGCACCGCCAGTACCAGAAGAACGAAAGACTTGCAGAACCCAATATCCGTGCTCTGGAGCTCGGGTATGCCTACGCCCGCAAGCAGTATCCTGATACCTGTCAGCTCAAGGTGCAGCCCCGTGATCGTATCGGTGACGGGATCATGATGGACGGGAACACGGCCATGGCGCTCGGCGCGATCTATGGCGGCGCCACTGTGGTGGGCTGGTATCCGATCACTCCGTCCACCTCGATCATTGAGGCCTTTGGCAACTATACGCAGGAGTTCCGCCTGGAGGAGAGCGGGCATTGCAAGGCCGCCATTGTACAGGCAGAGGATGAACTGGCTGCCATCGGGATTGTCATCGGTGCCGCCTGGAACGGCGCCCGCGCCTTTACCGCCACTTCCGGGCCGGGCATCTCCCTGATGGCCGAGTTTCTGGGCCTTGCCTACTTTGCCGAGATCCCGGCGGTGGTGATTGATGTGCAGCGGGCGGGTCCCTCCACAGGCATGCCGACCCGAACCCAGCAGTCTGACATCCTGGCCTGCGCCTATGCCTCCCACGGGGATACAAAACACCCTCTGCTCTTTCCCGGCGATCCCCGGGAGTGCTTTGAGATGACCGCTGCCGCCTTTGATTATGCCGACCGGTTGCAGACCCCGGTGATTGTGATGAGTGATCTTGATCTTGGCATGAACGACCACTTCAGTCCCCCGCTTTCCTGGGATCCGGAGCGCCGCTATGACCGGGGCAAGGTCCTTGATGCCAGGGCGCTTGACGCACTGACCGAGCGCTGGGGACGGTATCGGGATATCGACGGCGACGGTATCTGTTTTCGCACCTACCCCGGCACCCATCCTGAAAAGGGCGTGTATTTCACCCGGGGGACCTCCCATGATGAGTACTCGGCCTACACCGAGGACAGTGCAACCTATATCCGCAACATGGAGCGTCTTCTGAAGAAGTGGGAGACAGCCGCAAAACTGCTGCCGAAACCCGAGATAACCCTTGCCGGCGAAGATCCCCGCCTGGGCGTGATCTTCTACGGCAGCACCACCCCAGTGGCGCACGAGGTGATCGATCATATTCAGCAGCGCGGCTGCACGGTGAACAGTATGCGTATCCGCGCCTTTCCCTTTCAGGAGGAGGTATGGGACTTTATCCGTGCCCATGATCACGTTGTCGTCATTGAACAGAACCGGGACGGCCAGATGCGTACTCTGCTCATCAACGAGGGTGATCTGTCGCCGCAGAAACTTTTGTCTGTGGTCAGATATGACGGCTTGCCAGTCACCAGCCGTCAGCTGATCACAGCCATGGAGAAGACCCTGGCCGCCCACGGTCTTCTTGTTCCGGCAACCTCCACTGCAACAGGAGATCCATCATGACTTTCTTCCGTCCATCCTTTCGTCATCCCGATCTGCAGCCCAATGCCGCGGGTTTTCATCGTCGTGACTATGAGGGCGGTATCTCCACCCTCTGTGCCGGTTGCGGCCATGATTCGATCTGCAATGCCATCATAGACGCCTGCTTTGAACTGGCCCTGCCGCCGCATCGTATTGCCAAGCTGTCCGGTATCGGCTGTTCATCAAAAACACCGGCCTACTTTCTCGGCAGATCACACGGATTCAACTCGGTGCACGGCCGCATGCCCTCCATTGCCACCGGTGCCAACATGGCCAACCGTGACCTGATCTATCTGGGAGTATCCGGAGACGGCGATACCGCCTCCATCGGAATGGGCCAGTTTGTGCACGCAGCACGGCGTAATCTGAACATGACCTACATTGTGATGAACAACGGCTGTTACGGTCTCACCAAGGGACAGTTTTCAGCCACTGCTGATAAGGGATCCAGGAGCAAGCAGGGCAATGTCAACCTGCTTGAGTCCATAGACCTGTGCGAGCTGGCCATTCAGCTCGGTGCCGGCTTTGTGGCCCGGAGTTTTTCCGGTGACAAGGCACAGCTGGTGCCGCTGATCAAGGCCGGGCTATCCCACCATGGTCTGTCGTTCATCGATGTGATCTCCCCCTGTGTGACCTTTAACAACAACCCGGAATCAACAAAGTCGTATCACTGGGTGCGCGAGCACAGCGAGGCAACGGGCACCTTTGATTTTGTGCCCTTCCGTCAGACCATCACCGCCGATTATGCCGATGATACGGTACAGGAGGTGGAGCTGCATGACGGTTCGGTGATTTATCTCCACAAGCATCCGGACGGTCCGGACATCACTGACCGCCGTCAGGCCATTGATAACCTGGAGGATCATAAGGCCCAGGGTGTGATTATCACCGGCGTGCTCTACCTCAATCCCGACTCCCGGGATACCCACGACATACTCAACACCAGTAAACGGCCGTTGAACAGCCTGACCGAGGCTGATCTGTGCCCCGGAGCAGCCCCGCTGGAGGCTGTCAATGCGGCACACCGGTAAGCTGACCGTGCTGCCGGTCCTATCTGGTCCGTGATAAGGGAAGGTGCCGGCAGAGTGAGGCAGACCGATGACCATAATGCCCGATGGGCTGCCCTGTGCGCGTTCATCCGCTGCTCCGGTTTGTTTTTGAAGAGAGAGCCGGCCTTCTTTTCCCGCCGTTGCCACCGGCCGGCATCTTTCCGGATGCTCGCCGTCTGTTGTCCGGATACAGTACATCCTCTGCCGGGACTGACCATGTTTTTCAGGCGGCTGTCAGGCGGCATCATGGTCGGTCCCTTCTCTTGACACCTCCCCGCTAAACCGGATACAGAGTAGAAAGATATCTTGATCTTTTTAACTTCATGGTCGTGCATATGCTCATGTTTTCCTCAGTACATGGTGGTTTTCTTCAGCACCGGTTCCGGTTCTCCTGCCTGCTGTCGCCCCTGGGCGCTCCGCACCGGAAGATGCTCGTCTGCAGCATGATGTCGGTTCTTCTCGGTCTGAGCGCCTGCGCTGACCAGCCTGCCTATACCGCGCCCCCGGCTGCCGCCCGGACAACGGTGAGTGCACCGGCTCCGCGGGCATGTGTCGGTTCCTACCACGCACAGCAGATCACCGGTGATTTTGCCGGTTATGCCGAGCTGGAAGAGTTTGTTGCGCTGATGGTGGAGAAACACGGATTTGAACGGGAGTATCTGCAGGGGCTTTTTTCTCAGGCCCGGAGAAAGAACTGGACACTCGACTACTATGCGCAATCGGACCAGGCAACCAGAAGAGGTCCCACGGTGGGCGGCTGGACCCGTTACCGGGCCAGGTTTCTCGGAGACCGTCACGTTGGAGCCGGTATTGAGTTTGCCCGGCGCCATCAAAACGCTCTGCAGCGGGCGGCCCGGGAGTATGGTGTGCCGCAGGAGTACATCCTCGGTATTATGGCGGTGGAGACAAATTTCGGCGCTTTTGTCGGCAGGGACCGGGTGCTCGATGCCCTGACCACCCTGGGTTTTGATTATGCCCGTCGTGGTCCGTACTTTCGCGGTGAGCTGGAGAGCTTTCTCCTGATGACCCGGAAAGAGGGGATGGATCCGGCCAGGCCGGTGGGGTCATTTGCCGGGGCCATGGGGCTTGGTCAGTTCATGCCGACGAGCTTTCTGAAGTGGGCGGTCGACTTCAACGGTGACGGCCGGAAGGATCTCTGGGACCCGGAAGACGCCATCGGCAGCATTGCCAACTACTTCATACAGCACGGCTGGCAACCCGGCCAGGCTGTGGTGACACCTCTTCATGATGACGGCAGCCCGGTTCCGCTCAAGACAGGCTTTGACACGAGGTACTCTTTAACCGTGCTGCGACAGGCCGGTCTGACTCCGGTCCGGCCTTGCAGCAGTGAAGATGGCCTGAGTCTGCTCCTGTTGCGGCATCAGCATACTGATCAGTACCTGATCGGGCATCCCAACTTCTATACCATCACCCGTTACAACAACAGCACCTACTATGCCATGGCGGTGCATGAGCTGGCGCTGATCTTCAGAAAGAAATTACAGCCTTTTCCGGCGGTCTCAACGATGTGATCAGCAGAAGCGGAAGAGGAGAGAATGAAAAGGCGTATCAACTGCTTGATACGCCTTTTGTTTTTCGTTCCTGTCTTCCGGCTTCACTCCTATAAGAAGAGATAGGTTGCTGCCAGACCGGTCAGTGACATGCTGATGGTATAGGGGAGGGCAAGGTATACCATGCGGCCGTAGGAGAGACGGATGACCGGAGCCAGCGCCGAGGTGAGTAGGAACAGGAAGGCCGCCTGGCCGTTCGGCGTGGCAACACTGGGAATGTTGGTCCCGGTGTTGATGGCCACCGCGAGCTTGTCAAACTGGTGCATGAGGGCGGCTGCCTGATCAGCAGCAGCCTGGGGCAGGTTGCCAAGAATCTCCTTGCGGGCAACATGCGGATCGGTGAGCTTGGAGAGCAACTCTTCTCCGCTCATGCCAATGTCGGAGATCGCACCAAGCATCTCGATAAAATGAATTTTCGTTTCCGAGACATAGACTGTGGCGACGAATACGTTGTCGGAAATGGCGGAGAGCAGACCGTTGGCGATATAGTAGGCTGCCAGCTGTGCCTGGCCCTGCAGGCTAAGGACGTATGAGATCACCGGGGCAAAGAGGTGCTGGTCGTGAATGACCGCAACAATGGAGAAAAATACCACGAGAAGGGCGGTAAAAGGCAGCGCCTCTTCGAAGGCCCGTCCGATCTGATGTTCCTCTGTTATTCCGTTTAAGGCGGTGAGCAGAACAATAACAGACAGACCGATGAGGCCGACTGCAGCCATGTGAAAGGCCAGGGCAATGATGAGCCAGATACCGGTAAGCGCCTGGACCACTAGCTGCAATCTGCCTCGGGCACCGCGTTTTTCCTCCATCTTGACAGCGGTTTCGAGAAGATGCGAGCGAATGTGTCCGGGGAGTTCATAACCGTAACCGAACCATTTTTTCTTCTCCACCAGGTAGCAGGTCCCCAGACCGACCACCAGCACAGGAAGAGAAACCGGTGCCACATTGATAAAGAACCTCGCAAAGCTCCAGCCGAGTTCGCTGCCGATAAGCAGGTTCTGCGGCTCACCCACCAGTGTGCAGACACCGCCCAGCGCGGTGCCGACAGCACCGTGCATCATCAGGTTGCGGAGAAAACGACGGAACTGCTGCAGGTCTTCCCGTTCTTTTTCTTTCAGGGCAAGGTCGCTGGCCAGGTCGTGGGGTACAGTCCCTTCTTTTCCGGAAACAAAGCGATGGTACACATCGTAAAAGCCGTAGGCCACGGCAATGATCACCGCAGTGACGGTGAGAGCGTCAAGAAAGGCGGACAGAAAGGCACCGGTAAAGGAGAAGAGAAGGGCTATGGCGATTTTGGACTGTACCCGTACGAGGATGCGGGTGAAGGTAAAACGCAGGAACTCCTTCATGAAGTAGATACCGGCCACCATGAAGATCAGCAGGAGGATGACTTCAAAGTTGTTGAGCGTCTCCTGATAGATGGTGTTCGGGTTTGTCATGCCGATGAAAACCGCCTCCAGGGCAAGCAGTCCGCCTGCCGGCAGAGGGTAGCATTTCAGCGCCATTGCCAGCGTGAAGATAAACTCACCGATGAGTATCCAGCCGGCAATGAACGAGCCGTACTGTTTGAGTATGAACGGGTTGGCAATGAGAAAGGCCAGAATGACCAGTTTGTACCAGAGCGGCGAATTGCCAAGGAAGTTGCGCGTAAAGGCACGGGGATACGATTGGGGCATGTACATTCTCCTCGGTTGAAAAAAAATGATGAGGACCGAAGAGCCTGAGCGCCGCAGCGGTCCGCCTGGAAGTCACATCGCCACCGGCCGGTAAGGATGTTTACTGACCGATGGACGGGTAGAGCGGTCGGCGGCTCGTCGTCGGTCCCCAACGGCAGCTGAGGGACAGGATCCGGTTGATCACGCTGCTTACCCTGAACTTCAAGAACACCATTGTCGATGACACGGTCGATGTTACACGAGCGGCTGTTCGTTCCGGATGAGGGTGAACAGGTTGAAACGGTCGACCGGTGATCATCGATATTTTTATCTGTGAACAGACCTCAATTCGATACCATGTTCAGCCGTTCGGTTCAATCAGAACCCGACGGTTTTAAGCGCCATGCTATTGTTTTTTCGGCAAGAAACGGTGTAACTGTTTCATAGTGTTCCGGCACCTGCCATGGACGGCGTTCGAGGCGAACATTTTTTGCCGGCGGACTGATCCGGTAGAAGCGTTGTGCATTGGTACTGATGAAGGCGGGGAGTTTATCCAGACAGTCAGCCTCTTCAAAGAGCTGCACGAGAGCGGGCAGTGCCACCGGTGCAGAAAAAACACCGGCGGCGCAATCAAGACATTCCTTGCGATGGCGGGGGTGAGGGGCGGAGTCAGAGCCGAACATGAGGCGCGGATGACCTTCCAGCACAGCGCGGCGCAGGGCCTCCCGGTCACGGGGTGTTTTGGCAATGGGTTTACAGAAGAGATCCGGTCGCAACAGGTCACCGGCCATGTCATCCAGGGTGATCAGCAGGTGATGAAGGGTGACGGTGGCGGCCACATTGTCGAATCTGTCCAGGAGGGTGAGCGCCTCTGAAGTGGTGATGTGCTCCATGACAATGCGCAGACGGGGAAAGGCGCCGGCAAGCCGTTCATAGACCGGTAGAAACTCCTTTTCCCTGTCCATGACAAAACCAGCGGTTTCACCGTGAATTAACAGCGGGATGTCAAGTTCTTCCAGAAGAGCGACTGTTTTTTCAATCCGATTGAAATCACGTACACCGGCCTCGCTCTGCGTCGTGATACCGGCGGGATAGAGTTTGAGTCCGATGATTTCATCCCGGGCGGTCATGAGTTCCTGGCGGGAGTAGTCTCGAAAGAAGAGCGTCATGTAAGGGTGAAAGACAGCATTTCCGCAGGCTGTTTGGATGGCCGAACGGTACGACCGCAGCCGGTCAAGGCTGTCGACGGGCTCCACGAGATTCGGCATGACGACACCGCCGGCGAACTGCTCGGCGCTGAACGGGGTGACCAGGGATAACATCTCCTCTTCCCGCAGGTGAAGGTGCATATCAAGAGGTGTTTCTGCGATAAATTCCATGAACGTGGCTCCTCAAAATAAGAAGTCGGCCTGCATTACCAGAGCATCAGTCTGCAGGTGAACCGGATATTGATTGTGCAAACTCACAGAAAAGCGTCTGACCTTTTACCGGACCGTTCAGACCGGATGTGGCGAGTGATGAGTTCCAATGATTTCATGTTTTCGGATTTTACACCACAAAAATGAACATTTGCATCATTTTCCCGCCGGTGCGCAGACCGCTGGAAAAGATGTTTTGCTGCGATTTGTATAATTTGCAACATGAATTGTGCAAAGTATGCAAGATGAAAAATATCTTGAACAGGCTGTTTTTTGCTTATATAGACACACTAGATACTTATCTGTTTTTCCCGATAGAAAGTCTGTTCATATGCAGTCGCAGGCAGTCAATAGAATTTTAAGGAGGTGGCGAATGAAGTCAAAGGTTGTTGACGGCAGCGTTAATCTGTTGAGCAGCGTGACCCGCAGAGATTTCATGAAATTCTGTACGGCCATCGCTGCGTCAATGGGATTGCCGATGACGGTGGTCCCTCAAATTGCCGAAGCGGTTACCTCACCGAAACGGCCTTCCGTGATCTGGCTGTCCGGTCAGCAGTGTACCGGCTGCGTGGAGAGTCTGCTCCGTACCGGGCACCCGACGCTCGAGACGCTGATCCTTGATCTGATCTCTCTCGAGTACTCCGAAACGCTGAATGCCGGTGCAGGGCATCAGGCAGAAGCACACATGGCGAAAGCCGTTGAGGAGAATAAAGGTAAGTTCATCCTCGTTGTGGACGGCTCCATTCCGGTCAAGGACGGTGGAGTCTACTGCATGATCGGCGGCAGGCCCGTGGTGGATATTGTAAAGGAGATGGCGCCTCTTGCCGCTGCAGTTATCGCCATCGGCTCCTGCGCGGCATGGGGAGGCGTGCCCTCGGCGGATCCCAACCCGACAGGCGCAACCCCGGTGTATGAGATTCTCAAACCGCAAAACATACCGGTGGTCAATATCCCCGGCTGCCCGCCCAACCCGTATAATTTCCTCTCAACGGTCATCCATTTTCTGACCTTTGGCAAGTTGCCCGCCCTCGACGACAAGGGGCGGCCCATGTTCGCCTACAGTCGTATTATCCATGAGAACTGTGAGCGCCGGCCGCATTTTGATGCCGGTCGTTTTGCCGAGGAGTTCGGTGACGCCGGTCACCGGCAGGGCTACTGTCTCTACAAGCTCGGCTGTAAGGGCCCGGAGACCTACAACAACTGCTCGACCTTAGCCTACAATGACACACCCGGCTGCTGGCCGGTGGCCACCGGTGCCCCGTGTTTTGGCTGTTCTGAAGAGAAGGTCGGCTTCCACAGCCCGCTGTTTTCAAAGGCCAAGGTCGTTTTCCCGACCCCGCCCGCTCAGCAGCCTGCGGCAGTGCCTGAGAAAGGTTCCGGTGCCAAGAACTTTGCCTATGGAGTAGCCGGAGCGGCTGTAGGCGCAGCAGCTGTTGCTCTTTCCCAGAGAGGCGGCAAGGGTGACGGTTCCTCACAGGCAGGAGGATGATGGTATGACGATCAACAGACGAGACTTCCTTAAGTTTTCCGCCGGAACAGGACTCATGTTCTCGGCCGGAGCCGCACCCGCCCGGGCGGCGAAAACTCCGGAACTGCCGCCCGAAGCGGTCGGTATCCTCTACGACTCGACACTGTGCATCGGCTGTATGTCGTGCATGGTCAACTGCAAGAAGGCCAACTCCGCTCCCGGCGGTGCACTCTTCCATAAAAACACTGCAGGCCAGATTCCCTTCGAATATCCTGAGGGAGATCAGATCTACGACGCTCCACAGAGTCTGTCTGCCAAGACCCTGTGTATCATCAAGGCTCTTTACACCGAAACGGCGGCAGCACAGGCCAACCCTGCAGAGCAGAGCAAGAGCTTTATCAAAATGCACTGCCTTCACTGTATCGAGCCGGCCTGTGTCTCTGTTTGTCCGGTTGCGGCTCTGCAAAAAAATCCGGAGACCGGTATTGTCACCTACAACAAAAACCGTTGCTTCGGTTGCCGGTACTGTCAGATCGCCTGCCCGTTCGGTATTCCGATGTACGAGTGGGAGAAGGCGTCTCCTTCCGTGGTCAAATGCCAGCTGTGCAACCACCTCTATGCGCAGGGCAAGTATTCAGCCTGCTGTGAATTCTGTCCGACCGGTGCTTCGATTTTCGGCAAGGTCAGGGATCTGCAGGAAGAGGCCAAACGGCGTTTAGCGCTCAAGCCCGGTGATGTGTATGCCTACCCTGTTAAGCGGGTTGATGGTGATGAGCGTACCGAAAAGGTTGTCGATACCTATGTCAATCATATCTATGGTCTCAGCGAAGCCGGTGGTACCCAGTACCTTTTTCTGGCCGGTGTCAGCTTTGACAAGCTGGGTTTCAATCCCAGAATTACCGACCAGGTGTATCCTGATTTCACGTGGGATTACGTTTCTCATGTTCCCGCACTGATCGGCGCTCTGCTGGTGGCCGGCACAGTGAGCCGAGTGGTGACCCAGAGACTGGATAAGGGAAAGGGTGACACGGACAAGGCCGATGAGGCTCCTGATGCTGAAAACACCCCGTGAGAGACAGACGACTTTGATGAAATCTCCCCCAAGGAGCGTATGAAGGAGAACGCACATGACCAAGAAAATAACCATTGATCCCATTACCAGAATCGAGGGGCATCTGCGGATTGACTGCGAAATCGAGAACGGCAAGGTCACCAATGCCTGGTCTTCCGGTCAGATGTGGCGAGGGATTGAAATTATTCTCCAGGGACGTGACCCCCGGGATGCCTGGGCCTATACCCAGCGTATCTGTGGTGTCTGTACCACGGTTCATGCCGTGGCCTCGGTCCGTGCCGTGGAAGATGCCCTGAAGATGGAAGTGCCGCTGAATGCCCAGTATATCAGGAATATGATCATCGGTGCCCACAACATCTTTGATCATATGGTTCACTTTTACCATCTCAGTGCCCTGGACTGGGTTGATATTGTGTCCGCCACCAAGGCCGACGTCCAGGCAACAGCAGCTCTGGGTCAGAAACTGTCTGACTGGAAGGGGAACAGTGTTCAGGAGATCAAGGCCACCCAGGACCGGCTGAACAAGTTTATCAGCTCCGGACAGCTGGGTATCTTTGCCAGCGGGTACTGGGGGCATCCGGCAATGAAACTGTCGCCTGAGGTGAACCTGCTGGCGGTCACCCATTACTTCCAGGCACTGACCTACCAGCGTAAGGTCAACCAGATTGTGGCCATTCTTGGCAGTAAGACCCCGCATATTCAGAACTTGGCGGTGGGCGGTGTGACCAACCCCATCAATCCGGACAGCCCTGCCAATCTCACCATCGAGAAGCTCTTCCACATCAAGACCGTAATTGATGAGGTCGGTGACTTCATCACACAGGCCATGCTCACGGACGTTGCTGCGGTGGGCGCCTTTTATGCGGACTGGACGAACTATGGTGCGGGAGTAACGAATTATCTTGCAGTGCCTGACATGCCGATGGATACCAAGGGCACCGTCTACACGCTGCCGGGCGGATATATCCCGGACGGAGATATATCCCGGTTTTCACCAATTGCAACGCAGCATGAGAAGACTCTGTACGACGGTGTCAAGGAGTCGATCAAACACGCCTGGTATAACGGGAACTGGGACCGTTCACCTTTTGAGGGTGAAACCGTTCCCAATTATACGGGCTTTGATCCTGAGAAGAAGTACTCATGGGTCAAGGCACCGACCTATCTTGGGAAGCCGGCACAGGTCGGCCCGCTGGCCCACGTGCTGGCTATGTACCTTTCCGGGCACGCGACCACTAAAAAGTACGTGGACCAAACCTTAAAGACGGTTTCCGCCATTGCAGGAACCAATGTGGGGATTGATGCCCTTCACTCGACCATCGGCCGGATTGCCGCCCGGGTGATACGCAGTGCCGTTCTTCATGAGACCCTTGCCATTCAGTGGCAGGCCCTGATTGACAACATTGGCAAAGGTGACCTGAACACCTTCAACTCTCCCGTGTTTCCGCGCGGCGAACAGCGTGGCATCGGTTTTCACGAGGCTTCGCGGGGCATGCTCTCCCATTGGGTTATCATTGAAAACGGCAAAATCAAGAACTATCAGGCGGTGGTTCCATCCACCTGGAACGCCGGACCGCGAAATGACCAGGGTGCTCTCGGACCCTATGAGGCCTCGCTTGTGGGAAATCCGATTGCCGATCCTGAACTTCCTCTGGAAGTGTTGCGTACCGTGCACTCGTTTGACCCCTGTATAGCATGTGCCATACACCTGGTTGACGGGAAGAAAACGCCGCTTGCCAGAGTCAAGGTGCTGTGACAACTGCAGGGAAAATGAAAACATTGGTCCTCGGTATCGGGAATCTGCTCATCGGTGATGAGGGTGTTGGCTGCCGGACGGTTGCGGAACTGACCCGACGCTACACGCTCCCCGCATCAGTGGAATGTGTTGATGGCGGTACTGCCGGTTTTGAACTGCTCGGCCTGCTGGACAACAGGGATCAGGTCATTTTGATCGACGCCCTGCAGGACGGCCGGGAACCCGGTACCGTCATCAAGGTGGAAGATGAACAGGTGCCCCGGGCCTTCCTCGTCAGGACCACACCCCACCAGCTCGGGATCTGTGATGTCCTGGCAGCGGCACAACTTACCGATACCATGCCGAAGAGGCTGACCCTGTACGGTATCGAGCCAAAGCAGCTCAATGTCGGTATCGGTCTGTCACCGGAGGTGGAGGCTGGAATGGAAAAAACGATCCGTGCAGTTGTTGATCAACTCCGTCACACTGGATATGAGGTGAAACACAATGGAATCGAATCCGCATATTAAAACGTGGACACCGGCGACCATTGTCATGGTCGCCCTGATCATCTTCGGCAGTCTTATTGCCGGATATCGCATGCTATACGGTCTGGGAGCGTCAACCAATTTAAGTGACGGTTATCCCTGGGGTTTCTGGCTCGGTCTGGAT
>JAAYDD010000116.1 GCA_012729435.1 Desulfobulbus sp. | reverse complement strand
GTGAAACGGACGAGAGACAGCCTGGTCTGTCGTGCTAAAGATCAAGGGACAGGTTCAGACTGTGAAAGCGATTCCAGACTGATCACCCTGGGCCACAGTTTTGGCGGTGCTATTGTCCATACAGCGTTGACGCAAATTCTGGAAAACCGGTTTATACAAACCAAGGCTCCGGCGGGACAGAAGTCAGATGTGCTGGGATTCGGCAACCTTGTGGTCTTGATCAATCCGGCATTTGAGGCGAATCTGTTTACGCCGCTGAGTGATATGAGCACGGAACGCGGTTTTTATACCGCCGGCCAGCAGCCGGTCCTGCTGATCTTGACCTCTGAAGCTGATTTGGCAACGAAAATAGCCTTTCCGACCGGTCGCTGGCTTTCGACCGTATTTGAGAAGGGCAACTCGAAACATGTGCGTCGGAATGCCGCCTCCGGTGAGCTTGAGACCATTGATGAACAGATGGCCAATAAAACAGCTGTCGGACACTTTGAGCCGTACCGGACACACCGTCTTGCTCCGAAAACTGCACAAAAAAGAGAGACCGTTCAGGCTGCGGGCATAGAGGAGAGTGTACGCATGTTTGTTCAGGTCAGTGACAGCTGGAAAAACGATACCAAGGGCAGCCGGTTGGAATTCGGTGAGGTTGTTCTCGAACGCACCGCCAGATCCGCCGCCCGTAATCCGTACCTGGTGACCTCTGTTGATAAGAATCTGATCTCCGGTCACAATGACATTGATGATGAACGGATCATCGAATTTGTTAAACAGCTCATTTTGGTCTCCAGCTATAAAGATACCGGCTCGTTGCGCCGGTCAATGCTTCCTGAAAAGCAGTGAATGTGCTTCCGGCCTGCGCTTCAGGTCTGGTGTCCGGATCGTTTTTCTGTAGCGCAAAACTGCCTGAGTCTGGCCTGCAGTCCTGAGTAACGAATTAATCTCCGCTGACTGACGAGCTCCAGGAGATCAGGCCGGCAGCACAGGGTTAATCCGGTCCGTGCCCGTGTGATCCCCGTGTACAGAAGCTCTTTGCTGAGGATGGGCAGATCCTCCCGGGGCATGATCAACAGAACGTTTGCAAATTCAGAACCCTGAGCCTTATGCACCGTGAGAGCATAGGATGGCTGCCAGGCTGGCAGCTGTGCCAGGTGAAACGATTTGAGTTCCCCGTCTGCAAGAGGAAACCAGGCCTGAAGCACTCCCCTTTCATCAGGCCACAGTATGCCCGTATCCCCGTTAAATAGACCGATATGGTAGGCGTTGCGCAGAATTAATATCGGCATGCCGCGATAGTGCTGCCCGCCGCCGGAAATGTAACCGAGACGTCGTCCCAGACTTTCCGCCAGACGGTTAATACGCTCGACCCCTTCCGGGCCTTCCCGTAATGCACAGAGAACACGGCGATCAGCGAGTTCCTGAAGTGCAACCGCTGGTGAGTGAGCAGTCAATAAAGGGAGGATAAACGGTGCAAGGTGTTCTTGCAGCCAGGCGCTGGAAGAGCCGCACTTGTCATATATGAGGCGGAGATCTGTGAAGATGTCCTGTTGAATTGCATGAAGGGTGTCGGCAGCGCCTTCCAGAACGGCCTGAGCCAGGGCGCTGATTCCCGAATTTTCAGAAAACCGGTGACTGATCTGTAACCTGACCAGTGAATCCGCCATGAGGTCGGTTGTCTTCCCGGTCAGGACAGGTGGCATCTTGTCGTCCAGGAACGGTCGCAGTTCATCCTGTAAGCGCTCTGACCAGCAGTTGACGCCGGAACCGCAGATATCACCAAAAAAATTGCCTGCCTCCACTGAGGCGAGCTGGTCCTTGTCTCCCAGCAGGATCAGTTGACAGGTATCAGGAAGCGCACTCAGGGTTGCCGCCATGAGCGGTATATCGATCATCGATGCCTCATCCAGCATGAGAAGGTCGAGATGAAGCGGGTTGGCGCTGTTATGAAGAAAATCACTGTCATGGTACTGAAATCCGAGCAGACGGTGGATGGTTTGGGCCTGATCCGGAATGAATTCTGTTAATGATTGCGGCAGTTTTGTCTTTGCAAGACGGATTGATTCCTGAAGACGGAGGGCGGCCTTCCCTGTGGGGGCGGCCAGTGCGATGCGCAGCGGTTTGCGGGCAAGGGAGGTGAGAAGAGCAAGAATCCGGGCTGCCGTATAGGTTTTTCCTGTTCCGGCGCCACCTGTTATCACCACAATACGTCGGAAAAGAGCCAGAACAGCAGAGGCCCGCTGCCAGTCGATTTCTCCGGTTTTTGCAGAATCCAGGAACAGCTCGTTGAGTATAGGCAGAGCTTCCGGTCCCGGAGGCAGAGAGATTGTCGCTGCCCGTTGTGCTAAAAGTCCGGCAACCACCTTTTCGGCACAAAAGAGTCTGTACAAGTAGAGGCTGTTGTTGTCGAGAATAAGCGGCCTGATCTCGCCGGGACGACCGATGGCCGGAGAAGCTGACAGGGAGGCGGTCAGGCTGTCTGCGTCCATGTCGATCGGGATCTCCATATCCTGCCCAGAGAGGAGATTACGCACCTCGGTAAGAGGTAAGCAGGTGTGTCCTTGACCTGCAGCCCAGCTGGTGAGAGCGGCAAGGAAAGGCAACCTGTCGCACTGTTCCCTGTCAATGCGGGCAATAATGGCGGCGGCCTGAACATCAATGGGCCGGAACAGACGATGTGGCAGTATCTGTTTGTAGAAAGGACGAGAGCTCATCTTTGTACTCCATAGCAGCAGGCATCCAGGGCTGTGATCAGCTGACGGGAGGAACGCGAAAAATGGATACCGGTCCCTTGAGGAAAAGCCGGGTGCATGGCACGCAGAAACAGATAGTATACGCCGCCGAAATGCCGGTCGTACTCATATCCTTTTATCCGGGTGTTGAGATAGCGGTGGAGCGCCAGCGTATAGATGAGGGCCTGCAGATGATACTGATGATTTTCCATGGATCTGGCAAGGGATTGCGCATCATATGAGGTACAGTCCGGACCGAGATAGTTTGATTTGTAGTCGACAATGTAATACCGTTTTTCAAAACGGAAGACGAGGTCGATGAAACCCTTCATCAGGCCATGCATCAGCGGCGAGGAGACGTTGACCGGATGCCCTCCTCCCTCGATCAGCAGAGCGTTGAACTGTTGAAGATCAACCTGGTGAAGAGGGAAAAGGAAATCCAGTTCGTGCAGCCGGTCATTTTGGGGAATCTGTCCAAGGGCGCAGGTGGCTGGCAGATGAACGGTCATCAGGTCATCGAGCCAGCAGGCAATGGCAGCCTGCCATGCCGGGTTGATGCCGGCCTGAAGCAGGGACTGTTCGATCATGTTTAGCTGTTCACCGGCGGGACGGGCATAATCCAGCTGTTCCAAAAGGGTGTGCAGGCAGGTCCCGGCCACCGGGCCCCGCGGAAAGGTGAAAATGGAGTTGAAGTCTTCGGCCGCCTGAAATAGAACATCATCCCGACCACCGTTCTCACCCAGGGGATCTGTTTCCTTTCCACCGCTGAGGCGGGAATAGCTCGTCATTGTCCAGCCTGGATTGATTCGTCCGTGAAAAACTGCCGGCTTCAGCCGCACGGTGCGGGCATTGGCAGCGGCACGATGAGAGCCGAATGTCGATGGATAGGGTCGCAGGCCGAGCAGGGGTTCACTGCGATTAAGCTGTTTCAGATCATGGATGAGCTCAGTGTCGTCTCCAGGAAACGTCCCGTTGTGGAGAAGATAGGAGAAGGCGGTACGCTCCACACCTTTCACTCTCCCCCAGCAGAACAGACAGGCGGATTTGGCACGGGTCATGGCAACATAGAGCAGCCGCAGCTCCTCGGCCAATGCTTCTTCTTCTGCCCACAGACTGTGTTTTTCTGCGCCGCTGCCAAGATCCGCAGTGAGACGAAAGGTCTCGCGGTCATGAAAGAGAACGGGGCCGGTTCTGGTTAAAGGACGTTCAGCCCAGAGGAACGGCAGCACGACCACCGGGAATTCCAGTCCTTTTGAACCGTGTATGGTGACAATGCGCAGTACGTGCTCGTCGCTTTCAAGACGAACGAGCTGGCTTTCAGCGCCGGGATCTGGGCTGCTGATCTGTTGATGGAACCAGCGCAACAGCGCTGTAATGCCGTGCTGACCGGTATGACTCTGCTGAAGGAGTTCAACCAGATGGAGGTAATTTGTCAGGCTGCGGCTGCCGCCGTGTTTTGCGGTCAGACGATGGGTGATACCTTCAGTTGTCAGCAGGTATTGAAACATCGGCAGAATACCCTGTTCAATCCATATCCGGCGACACTGGAAGAAGGTGGAGAGCCTGTGTTCCCAGGTATGTTCATCTGTAATGAGCTGATAGAGTTCTTCACCGGTTGTACCGAACAGATCGGTGGTAAGGGCGTAGCGAAGACGACCCGGGTCAGATGGATCTTCAATGGCTGTCAGAATGGACAGGAGATTTCCGGCCTCCGGACTGGCAAAGACCGATTGCTGGTTGAGTGCAGCACATTTGAGACCACGCAGGTGGAGTGCTTCACGCATGACCTCGGCCTGGCGGTGACTTCTGACCAGAAGAGCGATGTCGTCCGCACCCAGAGGCCGGTCGTTGATGACGGCCTGTCTTTGCTGTCCGGCCTCCAGAAGTTCCAGAAGGACATCTGCGCAGAAGGCTGCGGCCGCCTTGGTTGCCCGTTCTTTGCTGATGACTGAGGATCTCCCTGAACTCAAGAGGTTGCTGTCCAGGAGCATTGCGGTGAGCGGCGGGACAGCCTCTTCTGAGAGGGTAAGGGGGCCTGAGATCTGATCGGCGGCAGCCTGTACCGGATGAAAAAGGATGTCATCGGTGAAAACGAAACTGTCTGCACGGTTGCTGAACAGGGTGTTGACCGCATGCACCATGGGCTCTGTGGCCCGGTAGTTGGTTGTCATGGTGATACGGTTGTTTGAAGGCGTTTCGCGACGGGCCTGCATGTAGGTGAAGATGTCGGCGCCGCGGAAGGCATAAATCGCCTGCTTTGGATCACCGATGAGGATCAGGCAGCCGGAATGGTTGCGCCGATAGATGTGCGAGAAGATACGGTACTGGATCGGATCGGTATCCTGAAATTCATCGATCAGGGCTGCCGGATACCGGCTTTGCACCTGTTTGGCCAGTTGTTTGCCGATTTGTGGCTGCTCAAGGGCGCTGACGAACTGTTCAAGAAGGTCATCGTACCCGAGTCGGCGATGCTGTTTTTTGCGCCGGGTCAGCTCAGAGCGAAGAAAATCCCTGGCCCGCCTGAGAGTTGCCAGTGCTTGAAACTGCTGGAGCCGGGTATGTGCTTGATAGAACTGGTCGAAAACAGAGAAGAATTCATGGGTTATCGGGGTCTGGCAATTTTTTTTGAGCGCTCTTTCCATGACGGTGATGCCGAGCTTCTCAATGCCTTTAGGGAGCAGTCGGGGCGGTTTGCTCATGGCGGCCAGCTTATCCATATCGTCAAGGAGTTCCGGTACCCTGTCAGAGAGACGATATGCTCTTTCATTACGCAGAAGACCGGGATGGTTTTCGAGTATATTTTGCACCTCCCCGGCATCCAGCTGCCATTGCCGCCGAACCTGATCAAACAGGTGTCTTGAGTTAAGATCCAGGCTGTTAAGTTCCTGGAAATCAACTTCGGGGATCACATCACAGTCCAGGCTGACAGTACGGCCCAGTGCATCAAGCAGGCCGGCAGGGTCACGCCACAGGGATACCGCCCAGCCGGTCTCATCTGCGTCGGCCCGGTAGAAACGGTTACGCCAGAAATCCTCCATGATCTGTACCCGGAGCGCCTCCTCTGTTTCCAGCAACTCAAATGCGAAGAGAGAGCCGGCTTCAAATGCATGCTCCTGGAGAACTCGCTGACAAAACCCGTGGATAGTGTGAATGGCTGCCTCGTCTATGCGTACCAGGGCATCGGTAAGTCGACTCCGGCTTTTTTCCCGGGGCTGCGAGTTGAGCAGAGCAGCCATGACGGATTCTGTCGTATGATGGCCGTCGAGGCAGGCCAGGGCCTGACGGAGCCGGGTGCGAATCCGGTCCCTCAGCTCACTGGTGGCAGCCCGGGTAAAGGTGACCACCAGGATTTGGTCGACATCCAGTTCACGCTCAAGGAGCAGACGAAGGAACAGGAGTGATAAGGTGTAGGTTTTACCGGTACCTGCACTGGCTTCAATGAGGTGTGTGCCGTGCAAGGGGATGGCCAGCGGGTCAAGCGGCTGCATCGGCTTCGGTCTCCAGATGGGCAAGAATTGTTGTATACAGCGCTGTAAGTCCGATAAACTCGGTACTCGTAAAGGGTGGTTTTTCAAAGCAGAGACGGTGAGCCGGATCGTTGCCTTCCCCGGTTTTCAGAAACCCGTCTTCCCATGTCTGCCTCGCTGCCTGCTCCGGGTTTTTGTTGTCATATTCGGCTCTGGCCCATGCAAAGCTGGTTTCGGTAAAAAAGGGAAGAGGCCGTGACAGACCGCGATGGTAATGTTCCAAGAGCCAGAGCAAGTGGTGTTCAGAGTCAGGTATGGCCGTCAAGGTTGATCGATGAATCGCACTGGTGCTGTTTTTAGTCGTGCGACTCATGTGGATAGAGACCGGGAGCATATTGTCCGGACACAACAGGCTGAGCATAAGATGCGGGATCCACAGAGATACGAGATCACGGCCTGTTACATCTCCAGTCCTCCATACGACACGACCAGCGGCAAAACAGTTGTCGAGCCAACCGGTGATCCGGTATGAGCCGATCCGGGTATCGATTTCCAGGGCAGGAAGAGGACGGGTGAGCAGCGGTTTCACTGCAGAGCTGAAAGTGACGCTGTCCCGGGCTATCTGTTCGAAGCTGATCTGACCGAAATTGCCGTGAGGTAATTGCCCGGCAGACGTCAGACTGTCGCTGATGTCGGAGATCGGCATGCCGGCAACCAGATCTGTTACGGTCAGCTGTCGGAGATGATAGTTCTGTAGGCCCGTCAGAGCAAACGGTTCACTTTCCTCGATATTGATCACCTTGTCCTGCATCCGCATGCCAAGGATATGTTCGAGAAAAAAGCGGCAAGGGTGTCGCCAGAATCGGATCAGCTGATGAAGAGGGACATCATGCCACTTTTTGTCAGGTTCAGGCAGTGACGAAGTAAGAAAGGATTTTGCAGCATGTTCTTCAGCAGCCGGAAGCCAGGCCGGATTATAACTTGCAAACGCCGGATTACCGTTGAAACATCGATGACTGAACGGTTGCACCGGGTGAACGGTGGTAAGATGCTCGGCAATTTTGTTTGGGCCGGGGAGGGTGCAGCTCTGATCAAGATAGTCCATGAGCTCAACAAGAACTGTCGAGGGCGGCAGAAGCGTGTCATCACGGAGATTACCGCCAACCCAGGAAAGGTAGAGCACATCGCGGGCGGAGAGCAGTGCTTCAAGAAAAAGATAGCGGTCGTCCTGACGTCGATTGCGATCTCCCAATCGCGGTTCTTTGGCTATCAGATCAAAAACAGGCGGATGCTGCGAACGTGGAAACGACTGATCGTTCATACCTAACAGACAGAGGATACGAAAAGGGACAGAGCGCATGGGCACCATGTTGCAGAAGGTGACTCTGCCACTGAGAAAGGCATGGCCACCGCCCCCCCCTGTCAGCAGGGACTTGAGATGCTGTGCAACGACGGCAAACGAAAGCGGGCTGTGATAGCCGGCTGCCTGACAATCCTCCCGCAGACTGCTGATACTCTCTTTAAGGATCAGCAGCCCTCCTTCGTCTTCATCGCCGGGTGCAAAGAGAGATTCGAGCAGTTCCAGGAGATCGGCAGTCCATTGATCGGCAGGTCGAGGGGAATGCAGTATCCGCCTCCAGTGAGCCAGTGTTGTCACCAGGGTTGCAAAACCGCCAAGATCTTCGGCGTGGCCGGCGGTCTGGATAGCATACGGCAGAAT
>JAAYDD010000115.1 GCA_012729435.1 Desulfobulbus sp. | reverse complement strand
TGCACAGGTTGATGCAGTCATGATCCACGATACAGCGGCCGTTTTTTCGTTTAAAACATTGGTAGCAGGCAATACATCCATGGGGGTGTTCACCTGCCAGCTCAACCACTTCTGTGGTGATTCCTTCCTGTTTGAGCTCTTCAAACAGAAAATTGATCATGAGAGCGGTATTTCCATTTTTACGGGCACTTACGTTAAAAGCAACAACATGCATGGTGTTTCCTCTTTTTTTACCATCTGTAGGTTCTCAATAAACGATTGTCCTTGTTAAGGAAAGAAACGAGGTCTTTTATTCGATTCGAAGGGATTCTGTACAGCCGGAAAATGGAATCAATCATTTGACCAGAGCTGATTTTGCACTCGGCTTACCGGATTTTTATTTAAAAAGCAAGCAATTACAGCATAAACCAGTATCCTGGTTCCGTTTCTCAAAAACGTCCGGTTGTAAACGTCCGGTTGTCAAAAAATATCACCTCAATCGTTTTTGTGTACGACGGGAGGCGAGTGTAAAGTTCATTCAACCGCTGTTCGGATTCAAAATTATCAATTTCCTGTTGACAGAGAGGATGCGGTGTATTTCCATCGGTGTGCAATATGATATACTTCCTGTCTGACAGAAGAATGGTTTGTCCCGTTCAGCGGCATGTATGAAGCGGGACAGAATCCTGTCTGTCCTTAATCCGTTTTATAGGTAAAACCAATGGTAAGCAGAGAGAATGATGAAGAAAACGTGCTGATTGAAGAGTGCGTGGTCTGCGGCGGCGATATTGTTGTTGATGAGTTTTGTGAGGAAGAGGATGTGGTCTACTGTAATGACTGTGAGACAGAATTTCTCATTCGATCCCTCGATCCGCTGCAGCTTGAGCAAATAGATATGGATTCCGACGAAGACATTGATGAACTGGATGACGGATATGATGAAGATTATTCGTAATACTGCTCCTGTGTGATACCGATGCAATCCGTGGTTTGGTTTAATCGTTGCGGTTTGGGAGGGGAGAAATGAATTTTCTTAATCTGCCAGGTAAAAAATCTCTCTACAATACGGCTAAAGCAGTTATTTTTCCTGTTCCGTTTAAGGGAAAGGGTCGAACACCGGGCATAGAAAAAGGACCTGAGGTGATTCTTCAGGCCTCTCATATGCTCTTTCCCTATGATGCCGAAACCGACACTGATTTAAACGAACTGGCTCTGTTCACTTTGGACTCGATGGTCTGCCCAGAGGGCTCACAGGAGATGCTCGATGAGCTGGCCGGTCAGGGAAGTTCGCATTTCAAAAAAGGAAAGCTGGTCGCGACCCTTGGCGGAAGCTACATGATCAGCGAAGGGCTTGTTCGTGCGGCAATGACACGGGAGAACAGTCTTAGTGTTCTCCATCTCGGTGCTCACCCGCACCACATTGACTCTGTCACCGGTCAGCAAGATACCATGGCACGTATCAAAGAGACATGCATGATCTCACATATCGGGATTCGCAGCATGTCGAAAGCGGAAAAAAACAAAATTCATATCGATAATCTCGTTTTTGCCCGAGACATCTACAACAATGGTCTTAACGCGGCGGTTGATGCTCTGGACGTACTCGGCGAAACAGTGTATCTCGCCATCAATCTAGATATTCTTGACCCGGCCTATATGCCGACGGTTGTTAATCCGGAACCAGGTGGACTGGATTGGTATACACTAAACAATTTGATTCGGATGATAACCCGGGAAAAAACGGTCATCGGTTTCGATGTAACCGGACTCGTTCCGCAGAAACAAGGATTGCATGCCCATGTCCTGGCTGCCAAGTTGGTTTATAAGACGTTGATTTACTGTTTACGCAGCAGCCGTTGAACTCTAACGTAATCTTTAGAGCTTTGAAGAGGCACATCACCATCCGGCAACACCTCAGCTTTTAAAACCAGGACTGCTCTTTAACAGAAAGTCGAATCCGCTGACCGGTTTGTCTCTAAATAATCTGTAAAAATACCTGTTGCCCCTGCTTTGAAGAGTTGCTTCTGCCGGGCCGTATCATTTACCGTGAAGACATTAACCCAGATACCGGCAGAACGGATGAGGGGTATCAGGTCAAGATCAGCTATCCCATCAGCCGGATGGTATGCGTCAACTCCCAGTTTTTGAAGATACAGAATAAGATCCGGCGGGTGTTCTCTCTCCTGAAGTGCAGCAGTGCTCAGGTGTGGGGCAAGCCATCGGCACATTCTTAGAATATCATGATTAAAGGATGACAGAACGACCTGCCGTTCAGCGGCCGTCACCGATATATCATGAACCACCTCTGCAACCAGGGCTTCATTGTGTTGAGGTGTACCCATCTCTTTTATTTCGATGTTCAACGGCATACGATTCGTTACAGCCCAATGCAGCACCCGCCGCAGCGAGGGCAAACGCTGTGGCATGGAGGCCTGCAATTTTTTGCGTTCCGCCAGCCCCTGGTCAATCGTGCCAAAAGGATCACTATCCAGAAACCAGGAACCGACATCAAGTAGGCTGAGCTGCCCAAAACACCAATCGTGAACAGCGAGGCTGTGCTGATCAAATTCAGAGGCCCTGACAACCGCATCACTGCAGCGACACAGCAGCTCGTCGTGGAAGACAACAGCCACACCGTCAGCGCTCAATCGGACATCCAGCTCTATCATATCGCAACGACCGAGACTGGCAATGAAGGCACAGAGGGTATTTTCCGGAAAACAGGCCCGATATCCCCTATGTGCAATAATGAGCTGCTGACTCTTACACAGTGAAAACAATGGAACTTCGCCGGCATTGATTCATACTGTTTATGTTGTTTCTAATCTCAGGGCTTCCCGGGGGTGGTTCAGCACCTTTTCACGGGCAATGATCCACTGCACCGCCCCGATAAGGTCATCTGCAACATGATCAGGCTGTACACCTTCTTCCTGGGCAACATAACAAAACTCTCCCAGGCCGTACCCGGTCAGCACTAAAACAGTTCGAGCCTGCGCCGCTCTCCCGCAGCGTATGTCAGACCAGCGATCACCGACCACGTATGATTTCTGCAGGTCCAGTTTTAACTCTTGAGCGGCCTGTTCAAGCAGACCGGTCTTTGGCTTGCGGCAGGTACAGTTTATTCGATACCGTTCTTCTCTGGCTTCAGGATGATGTGGACACACGTACAGGCCATCAACATGAGCTCCTTCCTCCTCCAGCAGACGAGCCATTTTTGCATGAACAGCTTCAAGAAGAGATTCGGGGAAGTACCCTCGGGCCACACCTGATTGATTCGTCACCACAATGACTGGCAAGCCGAATTCATTCAGTTGACGGATGGCATGCCCGACTCCCGGAAGCAGGTGAAATCGGCTGAGATGGTTGATATATCCCATTTGTTCGTTGATAGTGCCGTCACGGTCAAGAAAAACTGCCGGTCTGCCGACATCGTATTTTTTTGAAGAGAACATTACACAACCTCACTGTTCCTTAAGCATGCGCAGAACTGTTGAACAGACCTCTTGACTGTCAATGAGCTTCATGCAACGAAAATGTTTTTCAGGACATTGGCTTTTCTTACAGGGGCTACAGGGAAGCGGACGGCGGATGACCTCGGCGTTGTCGGAAAATGGTCCGGTGGCAATGTGATCAGTAGAACCGAAGATGGCAACCAAAGGTGTATGCAGAGCGGCTGCAACATGCATCAAGCCGGAATCGTTTGTTACAAACACATCACATTCGCCGATAAGAGCCATGGCCTCAATTAATGTCGTTTTTCCGGACAGATCAATGATGCGAGAGGAAGCCCTGACAGCGAGTTTCTTGATTGCGGCGGCGGTTTCTTTATCCGCAGCACTTCCAAAAAGCAGAATAACAGCGTCGGTCTTTTGTACCAACATGTCGGCCAGGTCGGCAAATTTTTCTTCCGGCCAGCGTTTGGCCGGCCCAAAGGCGGCGCCTGGATTAAAACCGATTATCTGAACATGCCCCGCCCTGTTCCCGGCGTATTCACGGAGTTTTTTTCTGGCCAGATCTATCTGATCACCCGGAATGTACAGTTCCAGTTCGTTGGGTGCTGGAATGAAGCCCAATCCCTGCATAATTCTCTGATAGTAGTTAACCTCATGTTTTTTGTTGAGCTCATTGATTTTCGGTACACCGTGAGTCAATAGCAATCCCCGGCCATCAGTGGTATATCCGCCTCGAACCGGAATGCCGGCCAGCATGGTCAGTAATGCTGCTTCAAAAGCATTTTGCAAGAGAATGGCGCAGTCGAACTGCTTTTCGCGCAACTCAGCGGCAAGTTTCAGAATCCCTCTGATTCCCTTATGTCTTCCTTTTTTTTCATACATCATAAGTCGATCAACCCTTGGGCTAAAACGAAAAACATCGCTGACCCATGGATGAACCAACATGGTGATTTCACTGTCAGGAAAATTCTCCCGGACGGTACGCACCGCCGGTGTTGTCATGATGGCATCTCCGATCCAGTTGGTGGATCGGATCAGAATTTTCTGGGGATGTCGCGGCCAAGGTTTCATGCCTGTTCCTTGTCAATGGCTACGCTACGCAGTAACTCTGCAAGATTTTCGGCTGCAAAGGTAATCGAGCTGTCCAGGGAAAGGGCTGTCTCATACTGAGTGATGGCCTCTCGGTATTCTCCGATTTTTTCGAGGTTCAGGGCTAAATTGGCGTAATCAATTGCTGACATGGGGTTTAAGGCAACAGCACGACGAAAAGATGCCACTGCTTCGGTATATCGGCTCGTTTTAAAATAACAGACTCCCAGTGTGTTGTGAATATCCGGTCGTTCTTCATCATATGCCAATCCTTCCTGCAACACACCTATGGCTTCAGTGAATTTTCCCTGGTCCCGCAGACACAAACCAAGATACGAGAAGATATAAGGAACATCCTCCCCGGCCGGATGCTGATCGAGGGCCTGCTGAAAACAGCTGCACGCTGCTTCGACATCTCCCTGTTCATACAGATTACGGCCCCGATAAAATTGAAGATAATAGGCGTCAGGCAGTATCTTCTGCATGTGAGCCAACTTTTCTTCAAGGGCATCTTCAGTCAACAGTTCTGCCGCCAGTTTTGCCGCAAAAAGAGCCGCCCTCCCCTCTTTGGCCCGCTCACGAAAATGGGCTCCGGGAACAACGGTATAAACGGCCGGTATCTGCAGCTGCGGGTGTGTGACGTCAACCACGAACACTTCCAGATCAATATCGCTAAGAGCGTTCACACAGTTTTTGATCTCTTCCAGAATATCCTCATGTTCAAGATCAGCCATCACTCCCATTGAAACAGTATCAGGCGTCTCTATGACATGGGATACGTCTCCCAGCTCAGAGGGTTTGGGCAGACCGCTGGCTTCATAATTGGAACCACTGTTAAAATCTCCGGCCAACTGGGCGACTTCAGTCAATGCCCGGATCATCGCCTTATGAGCATCCGGCGCAGTGCCTGCGGTAAATACAATCTCACTGAGGTGGGGAAAAGTGTCCGGATCATAGGCGAGAGCTCCTACAGTAGGTATTCCGGTGTTCAGTGAAAAGTCGTTGAGAAACACTTCGATACCGTTTTGTTGAAATTTTGCCAACAGTCCTCTGGCCACCGGATCAGTGACCGATCCGGGATCTATGGCCGGCGTAACGAGACGGTTCCGTGCAATCAGGGCACAGACATGGCGTTCAACAACCTCACTTATTCCCTGAACAATGGCCTCCTCGTTGGTATTTCCTGCTGAAGAACCGTTGAATTCATTAATTGCATAAAACCAGGAAAAAGGAAGTAACATCGGTGTGTTGTCGGTAAGGCGCAAAGACCATACCCATCGAAGAGGTAACCCGGAAAGCAGCGTCTCCAACAACTCAGGGGCAAGGCTGGTGTCATGGACGGATTTAAGCAGAGATTCAAGTGAAACAATCGGATATCCCATGGATTTCAAGGTTGTATAATCACCGACAAGAAAATGTTCGGTACTCTTCAGAAAACTGAACAAGCTGAATCGTTCAGCCAGCTCCATGCAGGCGCTTGCCTGCGCTTGCTCAGGGGTTGAGCCTTTACCCATCTGCTTTTTATTACCGATGACTTTCTGGGCATCGTCACCACATACTGAAAAGTACACAGGTATATCCAACCTGCCGGTATCGACACGACGGACTTCTTTGAGAACGTCAAGTTTGGTGATGCGTAGTCGTTCAAGAAATCGGGAGACCGTTTCCGCCGGTGAACAGGCTTTATCCTGATCATAGGTATACTTTTTGTGACACGATTCAAGCGTTATGAGACGAGGTTCCATGCAATTATGTATTGAGAAATGAGATGTTCAGTGTCAGCAAAAACGGGCAAGCCGACAATATCCATACAGTTGATCTTGGTGATTATTTACTTAAACAGGATGCAGACCGGGCAATGTGGTTCATCCGGGTTGCCCAGGATATCCCGTGCGGGGTCAGAACAAGTTGGCGTCCTGAAATATGATCATGTCGTATTTCAATATCCAAACGGACGGGAGGAACAGATGAACCAAGGCGATCCGGCCATTCAACAATGCACAGGCCGTTTTCAGGAAACGCTTCGAACAAACCTGCCGCCTCGACATCATCCTCATCCCGCAACCGATACAGATCCATGTGAGAGATGGGGATCTTGTTGCCACGGTACTCGTGAAGAAGAGCAAAAGACGGGCTGGAGACGTACTGTTCCTCACCTACTCCCAGAGCTTTGGCGAGCAGTTGCGTCAAAGTGGTTTTGCCGGCGCCCAATTCGCCGTAAAGCAGGATCACGTCTCCTGGTTCTATAACCGGTGCAATGGCCTCAGTGAGTACTTTGAGATCTTCAACAGTAACACATGTCACTTTCCATGGTTCCGTTTTATGTATCATGTGATCAGAGACCGCTTATCATCGTCACTCAATTGAGAGCTCAAAACGAGAATTTATCTGCAGATATTAAACTGTTTCCTCAGCATGCGGGTTTTAGAAGCCGACCGATGTTTCAACCGGCTTTCAAAATGCGCGCAATAATTTATCCTAACGCAATTGCTGCTATGCCGCTACTTATGATACTTATGACCGGCAATAATCGTGCTGGCACGGTAGAGTTGTTCGAGTAAGATCATTCTGGTCATCTCATGGGTAAAGGTCAGACGCGAGAGAGAGAGAATCTGATCAGCCCGGTCTACGACTGATGAGTGGAGTCCCAGGTGCCCTCCGATAAAGAAACAGATCGTTCCCAGTCCCTGCAGGCGCCATTGGCTCAACATGTCTGCCATCTCATCCGAATTTACCATGACACCATTCGGATCTAATGCTAAGCAGAGACTCGCCGTTGTCGCCTGCCCAAGCAGTTGAGCAGCTTCAGCAGCTCTTATGACATCGTCTGCTGTCTTGCGATGACGCTGTTCACGAAGCACCGGTAGCTCAACAGTGACAAAGCGGCTGAGACGGGCAGTGTATTCACGTATACCGTTATCAAGAAACGGTTCTTTGGTTTTACCGAGTAACGGGATCAGCAGTTTCATCCCTTCCGGTTCTTTTCTTTCTCTTGTTGCAGCAGGGCCTGAAAGATCTGTGAAAATTCGCTGTAGGAGAGCGTCTTGTTTATTCCGGGACATGAATCGGCAATGGTGCGATAGTTCGATTCATCGCTGAGCATGCTGGGGTGAAGCGGCCACTGCCGGCATCGCCATGGTCGTCCTTCATGAACAGTACAACCGCGGGTAGAACTATAAAAAATGCAATGTCCGTCTTTCACCTGCATTTGAACCTCTGTGCCGGTTATCCGCCAATACCGTTGAGCAGTCTCCTCACGACTCAGTCCGAGCGTTCGCACCATCCGTTCCTGATCTTCTGTATCGAGGCTGACCGTTGTCTCACCCTGACAGCAGAAGCCGCAGCGTGTACAGGTAAAGATATCTAAAAGTTGGCAGTTCGTTTGTATCGCTTTATCCATAAGAAAAAAATCGTCGATTCATTCTGAACCGACGTTGTCATCTAAATTTTGTCTTCCCGGTCTCAGGCGTTACCCATGATATCGCCAAACGTGGTAATATCAATACCAAATATCTGCGCGGCTTTTTTCCACTTCTGTTCATCAGGAGTATGGAAAAGTACGTTGAGATCACCAGGAACAGTCAGCCAGCTGTTATCCATCAACTCCCCTTCGAGCTGTCCGGCACCCCAACCGGCTTACCCGAGAAGAAAAAGAAAACGGCTCGGCCCCTGTCCAAGAGAGATGTCTTCAAGCAACCTCGAGTCACGGCTTAGATACACACCCGGTTTAATCTCCATGGCATACCGGTCAGGTATTTCATCTGCATAGAGGATGAACCCGGCATCCATATCAACAGGTCCGCCTATATACACAGCCGGAAGAGGTCCATTGGGTATGGTGAGGTTCGATCCATGAAGAATATCAAGCAGGGTTATCTCTGGATTGGGATTGTTTATAACCAAACCCATTGCTCCTTCCTCGTTATGAGCACAGAGATAAATCACCTGCTCCTGAAACCGCGGATCAGGCATCTGCGGGGTTGAGATAAGAAAATGTCCGGCCAAACTCTCCATAGCATTCAACAGATAGCAGTAGTGTCATGTGCGATGTTATGTATCGATGAACGGACAATAGCGGTTGATCTAAAATCTCCCGGTGATCCCTGTTGTCGGCTCATCATCTTTCAGATACAATCTAATCGCTGCCTGAGAAACAATCAACCATCCAGAATAAAAGGTGCTGAATATGAGTGGGAGCTCACCGGTACAGTCAAAATCCGCCAGATTGAAAAAGGCCCTCGTATGGATGGCCGAATATCTGGAAACACATCCGGAAAAAAAACGTTCAACGATTCTGCAGGAAGCTGAACTACGTTTTGACCTCACCCCGGCAGAGTGTGAGTTTCTTGACACGCATTTCAGCTCGACATCAGCAACATAAAAACCTCTCTTTTCGAGCTCTTCGGCTTTTGTCATATTTCTGATTTGATATGGATCAGATCTTTATCTGGGGTGCCGGCAGATAAATGGTGACCGTTGTCCCTTTTCCGGGATCACTTTCCAGGTCAATGGTACCTTCATGATCAGCGATAATTTTCTGTGAAATGGCAAGTCCGATACCGGTTCCGTTCGGCTTCGTTGTGAAGTACGGGTAAAAAACCTGTGGCAGAGAATCTGCAGGTACTCCGCCACCGGTATCGGAGATCCGCAATTCAATGCCGCTGTGATCTAAAGTGTTGGCCAGTTTCACTGACAGCACCCCGCCGTTCTCCATTGCCTGCAAGGCATTTAACAAGACATTCATCACAACCTGCTGGAGGCGGTCGGCATCCGCAAGGATTGGCGTAAGCTCCGATTCCACATCCAGCTCAATATCAATTCGATTGTCGGTTGCCTCTGCCCTGATCAGATCGACACTTTTTTCAAGTAGTTCAGCTAAATCCACCGGTGTCAGTTTAAGTGCGGAAGGTCGGGTAAAACTCAGCATCTCGGTGATGGTTCTGTTCATGCGTTCGGTTTCCTGAATAAGGAGGTTGGCGGTGCTTTGCTCCTTGCTCCCGACGGGAAACTTGTTTTTGAGCAGCAGCGCCAATCCTTTGATGGAACTCAGAGGATTACGCACCTCATGGGCTACCCCGCCGGCCATTCGCCCAATAGCAGCAAGCCGTTCACTTTCCCGCATTCGTTGCTCCAGTGATCTGATCTCTGTAACATCGGAGATGAGTAACACCTTTCCCAGATATTTCTGCTCACTGTCGGTGATTGTCAGGATGTGACACAGGAGATCATAGCGTCTGTTATTGAAAAAAAGACGTACATTGTTTTCTGTTTGGATGTCCGGAAGATCTTTGGGTTGCTGCTCGTTGTCAGCATTGAAGAAGAC
>JAAYDD010000114.1 GCA_012729435.1 Desulfobulbus sp. | reverse complement strand
TATTGTCCGGCAAAATCATGGTCTTGTACTGGTCGAAAGCAGCTCCGGTCTTGGTGCTACTTTCAAGGTTTTTCTGCCGGCGTATACTGCTGCCGATACTCACCGGATCGAAGAAACGGTTCCGGCTGTTGGTCAGACTGGCACTGAGGCCACCGTTCTTTTAGTCGAAGATGAACAATGTGTTCGTGAGATAGTTCAGGCCATGCTGGAGGAGAGCGGGTATCAGGTTCTTGTGGCATCAACGGGACAGGAGGCGCTCGAACTCTGTACTCAGGATGATGCGAAGATCGATCTGCTGCTCACGGATGTGATCATGCCGGGAATGAACGGTCGGGAGTTGAGTCACCGGATCAAAAAGATGAGACCGGAACTTAAGATTCTCTTCATGTCAGGTTATGCGGCTGATATTCTGTCGGAGAAGGACTCTGAGACCGCGATGGATTTTCTCAAAAAACCCTTCACCGTGCCGGATTTGCATGCAGCCATTGAACAGCGGCTGACAGAGAAGGCCGGACAATAAGACAGATCGTTGCTATTGCGGGTGTATGAACAGAACAGCCGGTACGATGGACTTCGCACCGGCTGTTTGTTTAGGGAAAAGTAAATTGAACGGTTTATTTCACCGGCAGGACAACGTACTGGCTCTGCTCTCCGGACCTGACCCGCAGCAGCACCTGTTTGGCATTGTTTGATTTTTTCAGCGCCTGCTGAAGATCCTTAAGGGTACGAACCCTCGTCCGATTGACCTCTTCAATGAGCATTCCCGCCTGGAGGCCGATCTCGGCAGCTGGACTGTCGGTTGCGACATCGGCAATGAGAACGCCCTGATCCTTGCTGTAACCGAACTGATCAGCAACATCCTTGGTGAGGTCCTGGAGTGTCAGGCCCAGTTTGTTGAGGGGTGATCCGGTCACATTTTTGGCAAAGGGGGCCAGGTCTTCCGGCTGTTCGCCGACGGTCACCTGGATGTCCTGCTCCTGGCCGTCACGCAGGACACGCAGCTTTAACTTTGTGTTCGGCGGAGTCATGGCAATTTTATTGCGCAGATCAGGAACATCGGTCACCGTCTCGTCATTTATCGCGATTACAATATCGCCCTGTTTCAGGCCGTTTTTCTGAGCAGGGGTTCCTTCGCCAACCTCACTGATCAGGGCACCTCCGGCTTTACCGCCAAATGACTTGCCCAGCTCTTCGGTAACATCCTGGATAACGATCCCCAACCATCCCCTCGTTACCTTGCCGCTTTTCCGCAGCTGCTGTTCCACGCTTTTAGCCATATTGATCGGGATGGCAAATCCGATGCCCATGTAGCCGCCGCTGCGGGAAAAAATAGCCGTGTTCATTCCGACGACTTCCCCCCGGATATTAAGAAGCGGGCCACCAGAGTTGCCGGGATTAATGGCTGCGTCGGTCTGGATGAAGTTCTCGTAATCAGTGATACCCATGCGGTTCCGGCCTTTGGCGCTGACAACTCCAACAGTAACGGTCTGGTTCAGCTCAAAGGGGCTCCCGATGGCAATGACCCATTCTCCGACTTCGAGGTTATCGGAGTTGCCGAGCGGGATGACCGGTAAATTGGCGGCATCAATTTTGAGTACAGCCACATCAGATTGCGGATCAGCACCGATCACTTTGGCGGCGAATTCACGTTTATCAGCCAGGCGGACAGTTATTTTATTTGTCTCTTCAATGACATGGTTGTTTGTCAGGATGTAGCCATCACTGGTGATGATAAAGCCCGACCCTGCGGCCTGCTGTTTAAAGGTGCGTTTTTCCGGTTTGGACGGAGTCCGGGGGTGACGAAATTGCGGGCCGAAAAACCGTTCAAAAAACGGGTCGTTAAAGAGATCAGAAGGAAACTGGCCCAATCCTTTGACAGTGGTCTCTTTTTCGACACTGACATGAACAACCGCCGGGCCGGCCTTTTTGACAACCGAGGAAAATGCTTTTGCTGAACGATCAAGCAGCATGAGATCAGCATCACTTTGAGCAAAGACGGTATTGGGCAGACCGCTGAGTCCCAGTAAAAGACAGAGAAAACAGGAGGTCAGTAAAGTCATCGGGTTGAGAGTGGTGTGTCTGTACATGGGTTGAACTCCATTTTGACATGGCTGAAAGTGTTTGAATGCGGGAATGCTCCTGGCTGAGGAACTGCAAACTGTGAGCAGTACTTTGAAATAATTATACCGTTCGTCCAATTCGTCAAGTTTTGCCCATGAACAGCGGGACCTTTGTTCCTTGAAGATCAGGGGTGGAAGGCGGAGGTGTACTTGTGTACAGGGATCACTTTTTGTCAGCTTTGTGAGAGGTTCCTGCAGGTATCAGCAGTTGATAATCAGCCGTCAACATCTTGAAGTGACGACAAAAGACAGTGCCATGACCGTGTATGAACGTGAGCAAGAGGAGGAATGAAAAACAACAGATCTTGGTCTTTAATGGAGTTGAGCTGGTTGAGGATGGTGTTGCAGTTTGCCATCGCATCTTCTTTTTTATACCGTGATCAGGAGTTGCGTGCTGAGCGAAAGAAGAAAGGGTGTTGCCTGGAGTCGGTTTTACTGTCAGTCCCCGACGGTCCTTTGGGCTCAGTTCCTTTGAATGCCGCCGGTAAAGCGGGAAGATGGGGTGCAGCGGATCCGGTTCGTCCGACAGCCTTGAATGCGCTGCAGACCTTTGAAGATCT
>JAAYDD010000113.1 GCA_012729435.1 Desulfobulbus sp. | reverse complement strand
GTCCGTGCTCCCGACCGAACAGTTGACCCAGCTGCTGCCTCCGTCCAGAGAGTACTGCATTTTGGTGGTCGTTCCTGTAAGCTTATTTGCATTTGCTCCGCTTAAGGAGAAGGATGTTGACGGTGTAACTGCTTTCGTGATGTTGATGGTCTGTGCATCAGACTCGAGAACGGTGGCTCCACCATTCCTTACCACCGAAAGGGTGCAAACATCCAGACCGGTCAGAGCAACAGTAGAACCATCGATGTTGATCCATTCTCCGCTGTTGATCTGATACTTCATATCGTCTGAAACACCGGAGAGGGTGCCGCGATCCGGACCGGTGGCCGTAAAGGTTGCGGTCGGCTTGGCAGCCTTGGTGACCGTTATGGTCTGAACATCCGAATCCACGGTGTTGATCCCGTTGCCCGGGGTTTTGACCTTGATACCCTTTGCTGTCGTAACACCGGTGATATTCATGGTCGAGTCGGTCACAGTATTCCATGTACTGCCCCCGTCCAGGCTGTATTTCATGCCGATCTCCACATTGGACAGAATACCGCTATCCCGGCCGGTGGCTGTAAAGGCCGCCTCAGGCTTAACTTCCTTGGTCCCTGAAAATCCAGCGATAGTTATAATTATTTGATCGGAGGGAGCAACGGTGCCGTAGCCCTTGACCCGAATGTAGTATGTGTCATTAGTAAGTCCGGTCAACTCGGTAACGCCTTCGGGTACCGATGTCCAGCCTGGACTGCCAAGGAAACGTCGATACTCCATACTGTCCGTAACGCCGGTGATCTTACCGTCATTGTTTAATACATTTGTACAATTCGTACCGACTATTGAACCTGCAGCCGGTCTCTCCATCTGGGTGAGTTTAATGCGCTGCGGAGGGGAGTCTAAGATCATGCTGCCATTCCCCTTCCGCACCACTTCGATCGTAGTAGCAGAAGTCACACTATAAGTCACAGATGTGGCTCCGGCGGGAACATCTATCCAAATACCATTTGTAGTCCGGTATTTCATATTGTCGTCAACGCCGGAGAGTGTCGGGCCGGCTGCATCGTAGGTCGCATTGGGCTTTTCTGCCATACTGTAGGTGTCGGGATATAAGCGACCATGATAGAGAGAATCCCAGAAGTCTGTGGCAAAGCTTGCTCCCGAGCCTGCGGGATAGAATATCGGATAAGTTGCATCGGCAGCAAGCGGCTGTCCGACTACATTATCGGGAGCGTCCCCTAAGAATTTGACCCAGTCCAGCAGTTTGCTGGTGATTGCATTATTCTTCATCGTTGTAACCGAGGCCGGAATGGTCACAGGACCGGTAAAATCACTGTTAAATGCATATTCCCCTATAGAGATAAGATTGTTGGGGAGGGTCAGGGTCCCGTCAAAATTGCAATACATAAAACCATAATCCCCAATTGAGGTGACCGTATCCGGGATGGTCAGAGAACCAACGAACTTAGCGTGGTTGAAGGCCCCCTTCGGGATGGCCTGGATACCGGGTTCGATGATCAGACTTCTAAGCTTGAGACAGCTGTTAAATGCAAATTCACCCATCGAAGTAACAGAGCCGGGAATCACTAATGTACCGGAAAGATTCTTGCAGTTGGAAAAAGCACTGTTGCCAATCGTCTGAACGTTTCCCAGATCCAGCCTTCCATCGAATCCGATACAGCCATCAAATGCAGAGGATCCGATCAAAGTGACCGGGTCAGGGATGATCAGGTCTCCGGTAAACCCGCTGCAATTCTTGAATGCAGACTGTCCAATCGTTGTCAGGTTTGAAGAGAGGATCAGCTGACCATTAAATCCGGTGCATTCATCAAAAGCAATGCCCCCGATCGAAGTGACCGAGTCAGGAATGGTCAGAGTTCCTGTAAATCCTCTGCAATGACTGAAGGCTTCTCCCCCGATCTTTGAAACGGATCCCGGGATGGTCAGAGTTCCTGTAAAGTTGGTATAGCCGAAGGCCGCTGGTCCGATCTCTGTGACTGTCTCAGGGATATTCAAAGTACCAGTGAGCCCTGTGCAATAATAAAAGGTAGCATCCTTGATTATCGTTAACGGTGCATCGATGATCAACCCTGTAAATCCGCTGCATTTATAAAAAGCGCGGTCCTCGATCGATTGGACTGAGCCAGGTATCGTCAATGTGCCGGTCAGATTCGTGCAATCATAGAACGCATAACTCCCTACTATAGTGACTGCATAGGTCTTCCCGCCGAGCTCCACCGTTTCGGGGATCACAAGCTCGCCTGTAGCTTCTTTGCTGATCGCTGAGCTGGAACCGCCGCCAATCTGCACGGTAGCATCGGCTTCAGATAAAACCCTGTATCTGCAGGCGATCTCGTTGTCCCCTACAGTGATCGTTCCTTCAAAGAGGCTGCCATCAGCAGCCCAGGAGCTCACAGACAGGACAAGCAGTAAAATACATGTCATTAGCAGAATGACAAGCATGTGCTTGTACGTACTAAAAAAATTTTCTCTCATTTCCTCTCCTCGCTAGTATGATTTTTCGTAAGCATTTATTTTGTTCTCTTTTTCACATTTTTCACCGCCCGAAAGCCCAGCACCAGAGCCGGGAAGCGGTTCATCGGTCTAAGTAAAATGCGGTTATAATCTTTGGCCGCTTCGTGGTATAGCATCCGACTGGTTTCCAGCATTCCTGCTGCGGACTGTGCATCTGGTCCGTCCCTCGTTTGTCCGGACAACCGCTCATGCAGACGCAGTTGCTCCTCAAGATCGGCGAGGTTGCTTTGTTTTACCGATAGTTCCTTATGGGCTGTCGTAAACCAAATCGTTAAGAATCCCGCCAGACAGATGCCAGCAATAAGGCAGGCTATTAAAGTGGGCACAGGGTGCCACCACCTCTCATGTCGTATTTTTCTCAGAATAGCAGAAAAGCTGCTTATAAACCGTTTTCGTCCCGAATGGTAGAGGATTTCGACCTGAACGGTAATCGATATAACTAAGTACCTGACGATTTTTGTCGCAGACGGTAACCGGCATAGTTGAAGCGCAGAAAATATTATAGTAAAATAAAACAATTTGCGCGTCAGATAGAAAGGGGGGCGGAGAGACTGAAAATCGTTATCTGTGATGATGATAAACGAGATTTACTGCAAATAGCTTCTTTACTGGAAACCTACCGCCATGATCGGAAGGCAGAACTTTCCTATTTTTGTTTTCAGAATGCCACGGACCTTTTGGCCTCCATGGAAAGCAGGGATTATGATTTGCTCCTTTTGGATATGCTGATGCCCGGTATTAACGGTATGCAGGCGGCCCGTGAAATTCGGGAACGAAACAGCAAAATTGAAATCGTGTTTCTGACTTCCTCACCGGAATACGCCGTGGAAAGCTACAGTGTCCGGGCTCACTATTATCTCTTGAAGCCAGCCACCGGGGAAAAGCTGTTTCCCATCCTCGACAGGTTAATAATCGATTTCAGGAGGCCGGAGGATGCTCTGTGTATCAAAACGCAGTCCAGTGTTTTCAACCTGCCTTACGGCAAAATTGAATACATTGAAGTCAACTCGAAAAGGCTTTATTTTTATCTGACGGACGGTACTATGCGTGAGATACCAGGTACCCTTGCGGATTTTGAACAAACCATTTTGAAAAGACCCGGGTTTATTAAAGTACACCGCTCCTATCTCATGAATCTGCAGTGGGTACAGGAGCTGCAACAAGGTGAGATCGTGACAGCCATAGGACGACGTGTGCCGGTGGCAAGAAAGGCCTACCCTCAGGTTCGTACAGCTTATACGCAGTTTTTGTTCGCGGAAGCAGGAGAATTGGCCCGGGACACAGGAGGCAAGCCGGAATGATTGTTGTTATAGGGCTCATACGATTTGGAT
>JAAYDD010000112.1 GCA_012729435.1 Desulfobulbus sp. | reverse complement strand
CTTGGGAAGACTTCCTGGATATGTCCGTTGGGCAGGCGGGTCTGTGGGCTGGTATGAACATCGAGCCCGAAAAGATCGGTTCCGAGATTATGCCGACAGAGCCCTATATGCTGGGCAGCCACTCCGGTTGCTGCGGTATCTGGACTTCCGGTCCGATGGAAGACTGGGTGCCTGAGGTTGACGGTCCGCGTTCCCACCAGTACAAGTGGGGTTACAACCGTATGACCACGGTAAACGGACTGTTTACTGCCGGTGACGGTGTTGGTGCTTCCGGTCACAAGTTCTCCTCCGGTTCTCACGCTGAAGGTCGTATCTGTGCCAAGCAGATGGTGAAGTACTGCCGTGACAATGCTGATTTCACTCCGGAGCTTGCTCAGACTGCTCAGGAACTGGTAGATGAAATCTATGCACCGGTACGTCTGTACAACAAGTACAAGGATGCATCCACTGCCGCAGACGTTAACCCGCATTACTGCAAGCCTGCCGGTATGATGATGCGCCTCATGAAGGCTACTGACGAGTACGGCGGCGGAGTTGCCACGTACTACATGACTTCCGGTAAACTGCTTAACATCTGTCTCGACCTTCTTGCGCTGATGCGCGAAGACGCAGAGAAGATGGCTGCAGGCGATCTGCACGAGTTGATGCGTGCATGGGAGAACTATCACCGCATCTGGTGTGTTGAGACCCATATCCGTCATATCGAGTTCCGTAAGGAATCCCGCTATCCCGGATTCTACTATCGGTCTGACTATCCCACCTGTGATGACGAGAACTGGAAGTGCTTTGTTAACTCCACCTTTGATCCTAAGACCAAAGAGTGGAAGTGTGAAAAGGTTCCGTGCATCAACATCATTGAGACCGAGCCTTGGATCTGATTCAATCTCAGGTCTTGATCGGTAGGTAAGATAATCTCCAGACTCTCCTGCAGAGTCTGGAGATTTTTTGTGTCAGGTTATTATTTTGTTTGAGTTGATACGAAAGATGAAGTAATTTTTCATCCTTCGTATCAATTGAACCAGAAATCACCTTTCATTAATACCAGCAGTAATGGAGGCTTGGCATGAGTGACACTGCAGGCAATGGTGCGATACTGGTTGTTGGTGGCGGTATGAGTGGTTTAACCGCTGCGCTCGAAGCTGCCGAAGTGGGTAAAGATGTTTTTTTGATCGAAAAAACCGCTTCTTTTGGTGGCCGGGTTGCCCAGCTCCATCAGTATTTCCCAAAACTCTGTCCCCCGATTTGTGGGCTAGAAATCAACTACCGACGAGTCAAAGACAATCGCAAGATCAGGACGTATACGCTGACAACTGTCAAGTCGATCAGTGGCGGGCCTGGTAACTATGAGGTACAGCTGGAAACAGCGCCGCGTTACATCAATTCCAACTGTACAGCCTGTGGTGATTGTGCCCTTGTCTGTGCTGAAGAAATTGATGATGATTTCAACTTCGGCATAAGAAAGATCAAGGCGGTCCATCTGCCTCATGAAATGGCATTCCCGAGACGGTTTGTCCTGAATAAGGAGGCCTGTTCCGCCGAGTCTCTGGCCGCGATAAAAGGTGCATGCAAGTATAACGCCGTTGATTTGGACATGCAGCCACAGACCTTCACCGTACATGTGGGATCCATCATCTGGTCAACCGGCTGGAACCCGTACGATCCCAACAAGATCACCAACCTGAATTACGGTTCCTCCAAGGCCATTATCACCAATATGATGATGGAGAGGCTTGCTGCTGAAAACGGTCCGACCAAAGGTAAGATCCTTCGTCCAGGAGATGGTGCGGAACCCGCATCTTTTGCCTTTGTCCAGTGTGCAGGTTCTCGCGACGAGAATCATCTCGATTACTGTTCTTCTATCTGCTGTCTGGCAACTTTTAAACACATCTCCTATATACGCGCTCAGTATCCGGAAGCAAAAATCTATGTATTTTACATAGATCTGCGTACTCCTGGCCGCTACGAGAAGTTCCGCGGTAAATTCCTCGATGACCCGAATACAGTTTTCATCAAGGGGAAGGTTGCTGATATCACCGCAGAGAGAGACGGCGGTGTCACAGTGACAGCTGAAAATGCCGTTGGCGGCGGAAAGATACACCAGAAAGTCGATCTGTGCATACTGGCTACTGGTATGCAAGCTGCCATTGGCGAACAGGGCAAGGCGCTTGGCCTGACCATGGACGGCAATGGTTTTATTGTTTCAGAAGCAGCGAAAGGTATGTTCTCCGCTGGTTGCGCGAAGG
>JAAYDD010000111.1 GCA_012729435.1 Desulfobulbus sp. | reverse complement strand
GCAGGGGAAGAATAAAATAAAAGTTGTTCCCCTGGGCGGTGGGTTCATAACCAACGCGGCCGCCGTGCATCTCAACGACCAGGCGTACAAATGAAAGGCCATGACCTGTGCCGGGGACATTATGCTGGTCATCTCCGCGGGTGCCGTCCTGAAAGAGCCTGTTCCCCTCTTCGACCGACATACTCGGACCGGTTGTAAACACGTTGAACTTAATACCTTTTTTTCCCTGGCTGGGAAAATCATTGACCAGCTCACGTCCATAGGCCATGGCCTTTCGCGGACGGCCTTCATGATCTATGATCTCCCTGGTGTACTTCGCAGCATTGGCAAAAAGATTCGCATAGACCTGTGACAGCAAACCAATATCCACGGCGATCGGAAATTCTTCCTCCAGCATGTTCAGTGGCCGATCCACTGTAATATTGGCAGCCTGCAGCCGACCGGCATAGTGTTCCAACTGCGGAATGATGACCTCTTTTTCGACGAAACACCGCTTGGGGTGAAGTACGAGGTGCCCCCTTTCAAAATGTTCCCGACGAAACAGGCTCTCGATAAAGAGGCTCATGTTGGCATGATGTTTGACGATCTCCTGGTAATACTGTGAGAGTTCCTCCTGCAGTTTCTGCAGCTTAACGCAGCACTGTTCGCATCGTCCCGACTTTTCGCCGGCCTCCTGTCCCCCGCTGATCTCATACTTCAGCTCTTCAATAAGACCGATCTTCTTTTTAAGCTGTTTAAACAGGTAACGAAAGTACATGTTAGGCACAATGATATTGTGCTCAATATCAATGACCAGATTGCTGATAAACTTCAAACGCTCGATATTCTGCCTGGCAATCAACCGGTTGTCGAGGTTATAGCCGATGCGGTTGGCGTACTTCGTGAAAAAGAACTTGTCCGTCTCAGTCAACTGCTCCTTGTGCTGGATCTCGAACATGCCGAGCAATCGTCCGCCGGTGCACACTCCCGGCAACACATACAGTTTCATCTGCCGTTGATCATCATGGTCGGCGGAATCCCGACGACCGAAGGGCTGCTTGCTGAAAATGGGGATAACATACGATCCGGCAAGTTCATAAGGGGTTTCCTGCATCTCCACAGGGTATTCTGCAGGTCTGGAATCCGTTAAGACACCTTCTCTGCTCGAGCAGATCAGCTGCAACCCCTTGTCCGATCCCTGACACAAGTAGAGGGCACTGTCCACATCAACGAGTGCAAGGGGGACAGAGACACAGATCCGATAAAAATCATCCAGGGAATCAAACTCCTGAGCCAGATCAAAAAAGGCCTTCAGAAAATCGTTGCGCCCCTGGGAAAAATTATACTGTGCGTAACTCTCCGCCTTCTCCCGGATGCGTTGACACATACTCTGCAGATCCGGCGGAATAACACGGGTTCTCTCTGACTCACTCATAAGCTAACTGATCAGGTGGTAAGTTGGCAGCATCGTTTCATCGTCAGCATGCAACGATGCTGTTCATCGTTTGGTGAGAATCACCGCATCCTGACCGTCTTTTTCAGCTAACAGGACATCAACGCGCTCCTTTGGCAACGCACTGACAACCATGCCGACATAATCAGGCTGAATAGGCAACTCCCGACCGCCCCGGTCAACCAGTACGGCCAGCTGAATGGAAAGCGGACGGCCGTAATCCATAATGGCATCCATGGCGGCACGAATGGTCCTGCCGGTAAAGATGACATCATCAACCAGCACAACACACTTGTCCTCCAGCAGGAAACCGATATCCGACTTCCGGACAACAGGATTTTGAGAAATAAGACTCCAGTCATCCCGGTAGAGGGTGATATCCAGGGTGCCTGAGGGCAGAACGACATCCTCACGCTCTTCTATGTACTGCTTGATACGTTGCGCCAGATACACGCCACCGGTGTGGATACCGATGATCGAAAGATCTCTGACACCATGGTTGCGCTCGACTAATTCAAGGCTGATCCGATGCAGACTCCGTTCTATGTCTCTGCTGACCATGATAGTTCGTGTTGTCATGCTCCCACCCGATTCCAGAAGTAGTCCACACCCTTGCGATCCACAAGGTTGATCGCCTCGGGATACACCTCGCATTCCACGGCAAAAACACGCGCTGCAATGTCCTCGGGAGTATCACTGTCCTCCAGAGTGACGCACCGTTGTAGAACTATGGGGCCCTGGTCGTACAACTCATTTGCAAAATGCACCGAGCATCCGCTGACCGTGCATCCTCTTGCCTTAACCGCCTCGTGAACATGGTGGCCGTAAAATCCGGTGCCGCAGAAGGATGGAAGAAGCGCCGGGTGAATGTTGAGCACACATCGCTGAAGATGTGCGGGCGGTGTGTACAGTTTCAGATATCCGGCCAGTGCAATGAGATCGACCTCATAGCCGGCGAGGATCTGATTGATCGCCTCGTTATCCTTGGCATAAAATGCCGGATATCCGTATCGTTTCGCCTTTTCCAGTCCAAGCGCATGGACAACGTTGGCAATAACCACCTGAATTTCGGCATGCAGTGTGCCGGCTTTGATGCACTTATGAAAGTTGTCAAGAGTCCTGCCGCTTCCGGAGAGCAATACCGCCATCTTACGCATAAGGTCATGCTCCTGTGAAATAGGTGTTTGTCGCGGGATCTATGCGGTCCAGCCACCGGGCAATGGCCGCATCATAGGATGCGGTCAGATTGAACACCTTGCGCGCCAGACGGAACCTCGTTGTCAGCGTTGTATTTCCCCGGGATTGCAGCTCTGTCAGCACCGCAGGGTAATCGGCAGGATCGACTATAGCTGTGACATCCTGAAAATTTTTCGCCGATGCCCGCAGCATGGCAGGTCCGCCGATATCGATATGCTCAACAGCATCTTCAAGACTGCAGTCTGCAGAGGCGACCGCTTTTTCAAAGGCATAGAGATTGACAGCAACAATATCAATGGGCTGAATACCGTACTGCCGGCACTGCTCCTGATGTTGTCTGTTGTCGCGTTGCTGCAAGATGCCGCCGTGCACCAGCGGATGCAGGGTTTTGACCCGACCGTCAAGCATCTCTGGAAATCCCGTGAAGGTGGAAACATCGGTCACCTCAACGCCATTGTCGCGTAACTTCTGTGCCGTACCGCCGGTTGAAAGAACTGTAATCCCCAGGGTCACAAGCGCCCTGGCAAATTCCTCACACCCCGATTTATCTGTTAAGCTGATCAGTGCCCGTTCTGCTCGTCTCATCGTCTGTACATGTCCTGAAGTTATTCTTTTCGCAAAAACTGACGGATCTTCCGTCGTTCGTGTTTGTCCGGTTTCCGCTCAGGAGCCTGGATATGGAGCTGTAAAACCTTTCGTTCAGCCTGTACCAGCTCGCGCTTTATCTGAGATGCCTCGGTCTCCCGGTACAGGGTGCGGGCAACAGTTGCCGGGCCTCGTCGTTCACTCACGGCCAGCACCTGAATCTCCCACTCAAAAACACCCTGCCGGATATGCACCATGTCTCCTGTGCGAACAGCCCGCGCCGGTTTCACCCTGCTGCCATTGACTGCGATATGACCGCCACCTACAGCCTTTGCGGCCAATGACCGGGTTTTGTAGAAGCGCGCCGCCCACAGCCACTTATCAATACGTACCTGCTCCATCACCAATGTTCCATGGTTAATCTAAGCCTATGAAAATAGCATGGTTTTGTAGATCGTTCAAATAAAGAAACATGGGTCATCACCCGACAGGAGCCATTCACCACCTGTTTATTCCTGACAGTATCGGTTCGGAGGTTGCCGATCCGGATGAAATAGAGTAAGGGGCGCTATCACTTTTTCTGAACATGCCATGTCCCTACAAACAGCCGGAATCTACAATTTTACCTGTCCTGTCCGTATCCCGCAGAAAGAAGGCGGAGTCCAGGATACGGTAGCAGCCATCAGTCTGATTGCCAGGATGCCGCAGGATCAGATCGAGTCCTGTGTCGATGTCATGACAAAACTGCTCACACAATACCTTCCTGACATTCACACCGGTAATTTTCCCGCTCTTCTTTCCCAGGTCCGTGAACAGCTCAAAGCGGAAGAGGCACGGGTTTCAATGCGGTTTTCTTATTTTATTGCAAAGACGGCGCCGGTCAGCGGCACCTCCAGTCTCATGGAGTATCAGTGTGCCTTCAGTGCCTCATCAGAAGACACCGGAGAACCCCTGCTGACAATTGTGGCGCCGGTGACCACCCTCTGTCCCTGTTCCAGGGAGATCAGTTCGTTTGGAGCACATAACCAGCGGGCAACCATTACCCTGTCAATTCAGCCCTTAAGACTGATCTGGCTGGAAGACCTTATTGCCATGGCAGAATCCTGCGGCTCCTCTGAAGTTTATGCACTGTTAAAACGACCGGACGAAAAATACGTCACCGAGCAGGCGTATGCGCACCCCATGTTTGTCGAGGATGTCGCACGAAAGGTCGCACAACAGGCAATGGCTCATACTGATATCGGCTGGTTTTCCGTCGGCGTCGAGAGTTTCGAATCCATCCATAATCACAGCGCCTACGCGTTTGTCGACAGCAAAGATCTCAAAAAAACGACCGCCTGACGAACTCCGCAGTATCCACGCTACTGTTTCAGACCACCAAGACAGAGATACTTCAACTCCAGGTACTCCTCAATCCCGTACTTTGAACCTTCCCGCCCGATCCCGGACTCCTTTACACCGCCAAAAGGCGCCGCTTCAGATGACATACGACCGGTGTTAATCCCGACCATACCGTATTCCAGGGCTTCGGCGGTTCGCCAGATGCGACCGATATCCCGACTGTAAAAGTATGCGGCAAGTCCATAGGATGTCCTGTTTGCAAGTTCAACCGCGTCACTGTCATCGGTAAAAACAAAAAGCGGTGCCACCGGGCCGAAAGTCTCCTCACGGGCTATCAGCATGTCCGGTGTCGCATCGAGCAACACCGTGGGTTCAAAAAAGAAGCCTCCGGAGTTCAACCGCTTGCCCCCACAGGCAATCCGGGCTCCTTTGGCCAGTGCATCACGCACCTGTTCCTCCACCTTTGTCACCGCCTGCTGATCAATCAACGGACCCTGCTGCACACCTTTTTCAAAACCGCAGCCGATCCGTAACCTCTGCACGGCGGCTACAAGTTTGGCTGCAAACTGCTCGTACACCTTTTCCTGAATAAAAAAACGGTTCGCACAAACACAGGTTTGCCCGGAGTTCCGGTATTTTGATGCCATCGCCCCCCTGACGGCCTCGTCAAGGTCAGCATCATCAAAAACGATAAAAGGGGCGTGCCCGCCGAGCTCCAGAGATATTTTCTTCACCGAGGCGGCGCAGTCACGCATCAAGAGCTTTCCCACGGCAGTGGATCCGGTAAAGCTGAGCTTGCGTACGAGAGAATTGGCAGTCATCTCGGCTCCGATTTCCTGAGCAGGACCTGTGATCACATTGAAAACCCCGGCCGGAAAGCCGGCCTCCTCCGCCAAAAATGCCAGAGCAAGGGCGGAAAACGGGGTCTGTCCGGCGGGCTTGACCACAACCGTACACCCCGCAGCCAATGCCGGTGCCGCTTTACGAGTCACCATGGAGGAAGGAAAATTCCAGGGCGTGATTGCACCGCACACCCCCACAGGCTCTTTCAAAACGATTATGCGTTTCCCGGGCTGGGCCATGGGAATGGTATCACCGTAAACACGTTTTGCCTCCTCAGCATACCATTCAAGATAGTTCGCACCGTAAAGAACCTCCTCCTCCGCCTCGGCAAGAGGCTTGCCCTGTTCCATGGTCATGATCCTCGCAAGATCGTGCTGATGGTTAATGACCAGCTCGTACCAGCGCCGGAGAAGACGGGAACGATCCTTTGCCGTCATGTTCTTCCACGCAGGCCAGGCCCTATGAGCAGCAGTGATGGCTGTTGCCGTCTCCTCCCGTCCCAGAGCCGGGACCGAGCCGACAGCAGCGCCGGATGCCGGATCCACGACTGTCATTCTCTTGCCGTCTTTTGCATCTATCCATTGACCATCAATAAAACAGTGGGAGCGCAGCAGCTCCCGCCGGACAGGCTTCATGTCCCACTCCCTGTAAAGCTGTAACAAAAACCGATCCGCGCCTGGTACAGGTCACGGTTAACGAATAAAATAAAAAAGCATCTTCAATCTTCTCAATCTGCACTATACTATCCGCAGATTACCATACACGGAGATCTTACAATTTTCACTCCTGTTCACACCTTGCACGTAGTGATGCCATGACGATTGAACGACGAAAATCCGAACGTGTTGCCGATTTTTTTCCCCTTGATGTCTATGCTTTGCAACTTGAAAGCCGCAAGACGATAGCCGGTCCTTTTTCAGGAAGGATCATCGACATCTCCGATCACGGGGCCTGTCTCCTCATGACCCAGATCATATCCAACGGGTTTCACCTGTTTTATACAACCCGGGACATGGAGGGCACAGCCCTCGGCCTTGTCTTTGAAAACATCACCGCAGATCATTCTTCTATCTTTACTGCCCATCCGGTCTGGCTGAAAACTTT
>JAAYDD010000110.1 GCA_012729435.1 Desulfobulbus sp. | reverse complement strand
TATACAGTTCCTCATGGTTGCCCGGAAGGAAACAGTCTGTTAAAAAACAGAAAACACCGGTGACAAACCTGTCACCGGTACGCCGGCCGATCCGATATTTTCTCATTTCCTCAGCCGCAAAACACACACTTACCGCAGTGTCTTCTGCCGTGTGAGAAACCGACTTTCAAAATCCCTTCACACGACCGCCCTGAGGCAACTCAGCAGCAATGAACTGCAACAACCGGAAACAGTAAAAAAGGAAGAGATTGATGTGGAAAAAAACACCGACCCTTGACGAGCTTCAGCAGGCCTGTGACCAGACCCTGGTGGAACGGCTGGGAATAGAGTTCACTGCAGTGGGTGAAGATTTCATTGAAGCAAAGATGCCTGTGGACGAACGGACCATGCAACCCATGGGATTGCTGCATGGTGGCGCATCAGCAGCATTGGCTGAAACTCTCGGAGGTGCTGGGGCCTACCTCAGCGTTGAGGAGGGGGTGGTCTGCGTTGGTCTGGAAATCAACGCCAACCACATCCGACCGGCAGGGCCGGGCTGGGTCTTTGGTCATGCCACCCCACTGCACATCGGTCGAACAACCCAGGTGTGGCATATCCTTATTCGAGACGGAAACGCGCGGCTGATTTGCGTATCCCGGCTCACCGTTGCTGTGCGACCGGCTTCTGCCGCTTCAGAAAGGAAGTGAGAGAGCCGGGTGAAAGGAATTTTGCTGTCCTGTTTGCGGAGCCGGGAAGAAGGGCTCCCCGCTCTATCCGGCCAGGACGGGAAACAGGTGTCTCAATCCGCTGGCAATAAACTCCACTCCCATGGCAGCCATGATGAGACCCATCAATCGGGTGACGATGTTGATGCCGGTTTTGCCGAATAAACTCGTGATAACCGGTGCCAACCGGAATAAACAGGCGACCAGACAGGCAAGAAGAAGAATAACCGCCGTCAGATAGACGTAGTGCAGGGGTGTAGGATAGCGCTGAGCATAGAGAATAACCGTACTGATCGCACCCGGACCCGCCAGAAGCGGTGTTCCCAGCGGGACGACTGCTACATTGTCCCGTTCCACTGAGTCTAGCTCTTCTTCTCTGGTCTGTCTGACATTACTCATTTTGGCGTTAAGCATGGAGATGGCCATGAGCAGAATAAGGATGCCGCCACCAACCCGGAAAGAATCCACTGAGATCCCGAAAAAGCGAAGGATGGCCTCGCCGCTGAACAGCACCACCAAAAGGATGATCCCCATGGAAACAGCAGCCATCACACTGTTTTTCCTGCGGGCCGCCGCACTCTGGTGAGCGGTCATGTTAATAAACACCGGCAGCGTGCCCACAGGATTGACGATGGCAAGCAGGGCAACAAAAAATTTCAGATACTCATTGATCGTTCCGGCTTCCATAGACCTGTTATTCCCGGCAACATGCTCTTTGATAGAAGTATCATACCTTGGACACACAAAGGAGGTAAGTCCGTCTGAGCCCGGCCTCCTGACCGCCATCACAACAGAAGAGCCGGGAAGCGGTTGGCAAATTCCCAAAAACAAGCTTCCTGTATACCACTGCACCTGCGTCCTTCTGTGTGTACACGACAACGACGGCTTCTGTCAGCTAAAACAACAACGCTCCGGATAATTGCTCCACTCCTGCACACGTCTGAAACATCAACTGCCAAACTCCGTACAGTGGCGGCAGTTTTTACCGCACTGTCACAGGAAGGGTCCTCATTCCAGGCAGGTGGATCCGGACTGATACGAAAACAGGTATATGTATCACGGTGATTTCATACAGAGAGGTTGAGAACTGCCGGCATATAGACTAGATTTCTCTCCGGGTGATCACAGAATGTATGTTCCGGCACCCGAGAGGTCAGCAACAGAATCAGTCTGCCGGTTTTACGGCACCTGTTGCGGATACCAAAGTCCCTTCACCATAGAGGAGCGCCCCATGTTCATCGTCATTATTTCTTTTCCACCCATTAAAGAGGGTAAAGACGCAGAGTTTCAGGAGTGGTTCATCTCTTCAGGCAAAGCGTTCAGCGGTTTTCCCGGTTTTATAAGCAGACGGCTGTTGCGACCGGTCAGCGGAGGAAACTACGCTGCCATCGTTGAATTTACAGATCAGGCCGCTTTTCAGGCCATGCACAGCAGCCCTCTCCATGCGGAAGTGGGAGCCCAGGTCATGCCGCTTTTTGATGGCAGCCCCAAGCCGACATTCTACCAGGTGGTTGAGGAGTAGTTCACAGGTCAATTACCTCCTGATAAATACGACAGGAGGCTTTGCCGCACAGCGAACCCAGCCGGAACACGCCCCTTTTATACAGGTATGCAGAACGGGCCCCCTCTGCTCTTGTATACCCGGGGCGGCACCGGCACCTGTCGACACCCGAAAAGAAGGGAAAGCAACAATGAACGATCTTTTTACAGAGTCTGTTGCGGCAATCAAAAGCTTTTATCAGGCCAAAGGCTACAAACTTGGTTGGCGTTTTCTGAATGGTTCCAGGAAAACACTGGAGAGTAATCCCGTCGTCGCCCTGATCACCGCCAACCCGGGCGGGGGAATGTGATCCCCGCAGACCATCCATGGGAAAGCTGTGAGCAGGCTCTTCTTACCTGTACGAGCAATGGGGAGACTCCCCCTCCAGAGGGCGACACAGGGGCAGATCCGGATTCAAAAACTGCTTGATAAGATTATTGAGCACACCGGCTCGTCAATAGGTCGAAATGACCTTATTGAACAGTCTCTGACCGGATATTTCCTCCTCTTCCGTTCATCGGGTATAAACAGGCTTGAATACAAGACCGAAACGCATCAATTTCGTTGTACGTTGTGGAAAAATATTCTCAACCAGGTGCAACCAGAACCTTTCCACAGGTTATCCTGGTGCGATTACCGCATTTATCAGGATTCACCCTGTTTACAAGCGCAGAATGCACTGCATCGTTGGATGTACTCTTCAATGAGGCTTGTGCCCATCTTCCCGGGCAGGAGCAGTAAAATGAGGACTGTACATCTGACGATGGTATGCTTGATATTGTCATGGATGGAGAGGTGGGCAGGGAGGAAGGCAAGATGACAGATTTTTAGTCTCAAAACTTTTGAAGTTGCATCTTCCTGTAAAGAAAAAACCGGCAACAGTAAAAACATATGCTCCGAAAGGAGAATCAACAATTATTTGATTCCACCTCCGCGTTAAAGCATACCCAAGCAAACCATACGTCAGTGATACAATTCCGCTTCGGTCAGAAGCAGACCGGGAGAAATTGAAAAAGCCCTTACGGAATCCCAACCGTAAGGGCTTTGATGTCTGTTTGGTAGCGGGGAGAGGATTTGAACCTCTGACCTTCGGGTTATGAGCCCGACGAGCTACCAGACTGCTCCACCCCGCGTCACAATTTTGTTATATTATCATATTTTTTCAAAAAGTCAATCGTCTTGTCAGGGAAGCGGACGGTTTTCTAAAATTGCCGTGAGCTTTTCGAAAACAACCGGTGGAAAAGGGGTCAGTTTCCCTTGACGGTTCACACAGGCATGCACAGTAAAGCCCTTTGCCAGGAGGGTCAAGCGATCCTGCTCCTGCCGTGATACAGCATAGTGCAAACGGCAGCTGACCTTACCGGCTTCAACAAGTGACGTGGCAATGGTGAGCAGATCATCATAGGCAGCCGGTGCCTTGAAGCGGAGGTAGCTTTCAGTAACCGGCAGCACACAACCCAGCTCCTCAATGGCACTGTACGGCAGGGCCCAGGCACGCATCATTTCCGTACGGCCGATCTCGAAATATCGCAAATAATTCGCATTATAGACCACTCCTGCGGCATCGGTATCACCGTAAATAACCCGATAGGTAGTGGTAAAAATCGGTTCCGTAAGATTCACCGCCAGTTTACTCATCCTCATCCCTCCTGCTCGACGAATCGACGAAAAAAAGCCGCACCGGACTCAAGATCCAGCCCGTTTTCCCGGACAGCAGCCTGAACATTTGCTTCGGTGTAGGTTCGACCGGACGGTATCGCAACGCCGCGTGAATCATATAAAAACATCGGAACCGGCCAATCCTCGTGGGTCCGGCGCACAACCGGTGTATAATGATCCATGGTCACCACAAGCCGGAAAGGTTCACCACGGCGCTCCATCTCTGTCACAATCGGGGCAACGATACGTTGATCAAAATCAGCCACCGCCTGAACCTTTTCCTGCGCCAGCCCCTGATGACCGGTCTCGTCCGGCGCCTCAACATGGACCACCACAAAATCGTCCTCAGCCAGCACCCCTAGGGCGGCCTCTGCCTTGCCCTGATAATTCGTATCCAGATATCCGGTGGCTCCCGGCACCTCAATCACCCGCAATCCGCCCAGCACCCCCAGACCTTTCAGGAGATCAACAGCGGAAATCAATCCGCCGTCTATGCCAAACCGCTGCTTCAGGGTCTCCATGGCCGGTCGCTTTCCCTCACCCCACAGCCAGAGGGCGTTGGCGGTCCGCTTTCCTTCCTGTTCACGCTTCCGGTTCACCGGATGCTCCTGCAGGATCGCTGACGCACGCTCCAGAAGCGGCGGAAACGCCGGAACCTGCTCATAGCTGCGAAAATACTTGGACACATCCTCATCAGAGTGATCGTGGGGCGGAACCGTGGCAAAGCTTTCAGGCAGTCCGCCGCGATACACGAGAAGATGACGATAACTCACCCCTGGATAGAGGCGCAGCAACTCGTTGCCGCATTCCTCCTGTACAGCCTCGATCAGCTGCCGGCTTTCTTCGGTGGTAATGTGGCCGCTACTGTAATCCACCATGATCAGACGCCTGTCATCCGGCCGTTGCACATGGACGAGATTACACCGGAAAGCCGTCTCCTCCGGAGCAAGCTCAACCCCCATACTGGCCGCTTCCAGCGGTGCCCGGCCCGTATAGTACTGCTCCGGTTCATATCCGAGCAGGGAAAGATTGGCCACATCACTTCCGGGAGGGAACCCTACAGGAACAGTACGCACCCGCATCATCTCGGCCAGCGGAGCCAGCCGGTCCATGGTGGGAGTCGACGCCGCTTCGAGCGGCGTCTGATTCTGTAAGGAGGCGATGGGCAGATCCCCCATACCATCACCGATGAGAAGAATATATTTCATAATTATCTGTGTGCGTTGAGATGGATCACTCCTCTTCCAGAATGCGGATCTTGACAACCGGTGCCGTCACGGTCTCCAGACGATCGATCTCATCCAGTGCTGCGCGGATCGCCGATTCTCTGGCACTGTGCGTCACCACAACCAGAGGAACAGCACCGACACTCTTGCGGCCTTTTTGAATAACCGATTCAATACTGATCTCATGTTTTGCCAGAATCCCGGCAATGGAGGCGAGCACGCCCGGCTGATCGAGAACCGTGCAGCGGAAATAGTACGGTCCATACAGCTCATCCATGGGAGTGATGCGACGGGGTTGCATCTGATCGGGCAGATAGGACAGAGCTGGCACCCTGCCGACAGATCCGCAGGCTATGTTCCGGGCGATATCAACAAGATCAGCGGCAACAGCGCTGCCCGTGGGAATCATGCCCGCTCCCAACCCGTAAAGCAGTACATTGCCCACGGTGTCCCCCTGAAAATGAATGGCATTGTAGGCTCCATTGATTGAGGCCAGGAGGTGCTCCTGAGGGACCATGGTGGGGTGCACTCTGGCCTCAACATGATCACCATGGTTGCGACTGATGGCCAGCAGTTTGATCCGACAGCCGAATTCACGGGCCAGTTCAATATCCATGGGTTCTATCTGCGAGATGCCTTCCGTGACAATCTGTTTATGGGTGATCGGTGCTCCGTAGGCAATGGTCATCAAGATGGCGAGCTTGTGGGCGGTATCAATACCTTCAACGTCATAGGTCGGATCGGCCTCAGCAAAACCCAATCGTTGCGCGTCCTGCAGTACTTCGGCAAAAGGAATCCCCTCATCGGTCATCCGTGTCAGGATATAATTGGCCGTACCGTTCATGATACCCATGATGGAGAGAATACGGTTGGCAACCAGCCCCTCTTTCAGAGCCTTGATCACCGGTATGCCGCCACCAACGCTTGCCTCAAAGCCCACTTCCACTCCCCTGGCTGCTGCTGCGGCAAAAATCTCCGCTCCTTTCTCGGAAAGAAGCGCCTTGTTGGCTGTCACCACATGTTTACCGGCAGCTATCGCCTGCATGACAAAACTCATGGCCGGTTCAATGCCGCCAATCAGCTCGACAATGACATCGATATCCGGATCACTGATCAGATCCACGGCATTTTTCGTCAGAGGAACGGTGCTGAAACGATCCGGCAGGGATTGGGCGCTGTGATCGGCAATTCCTGCAAGACGGATGATCATCCCTGTTCTTTTGATCAACCGCTCGCGCTGTGTCAACAGCACCTCTGCCAGCCCCTTGCCCACTGTACCGAATCCGATCAGCCCAACTTTGATTTCCCTCATAGCATCACCTGAAAAAGTTGAAATAGGAACCACGCATGGGCCGTTTTCTACCCTCTTTCCGGTCCCTTGTCAAAAAGTATGCTTCGCCGGTACAGGATTCCAGGTCAGTATGCGGCAAATTCGGGAAGATAGCGCAGGCATTCGTCTCTTCTTTTCACAGGCAGGACTGCGGGCGGGCATTCCGGCAGCAACGGATATCACTTCACCTGATCCATCTCATCATTTTCACTGGCACATTCAGCCGGGGTACTGTATATTCTGTTGGATTATGAGAGGTCATTCATTTTACCGACCTGTTTTTTTATTGTCAGATCAGTCTATTAACAATCAATTTCCTGGAAAATCTGGAGGAATACTGCATGAATATCCTGACTTTCGGCCCGAACGGCAGCGGTAAAGGTACCCAGGGTGCCATTATCAAAGAAAAATATGGTATCGATCATATAGAATCAGGCGCCATTTTCCGTGAACACATCAAGGGAGGGACCGAGTTGGGCAAGAAGGCGAAAGCCTACATCGATCGCGGCGACCTGGTTCCCGACGAAATCACGATTCCAATGGTTCTTGAAACCCTGGGCAAATCGAAAGAAAAAGGCTGGCTGCTTGACGGTTTTCCACGCTCCCTGGCTCAGGCTGAAGCGCTGGACAAGGCTTTAAAAGAAGCCGGCATGAAACTTGACTATGTGGTTGAGATTGTCCTTGACCGGCAGATCGCCAAGGACCGTATCATGGGTCGCCGTCTCTGTGCCAACGACAACAATCACCCGAATCACATCGCCTTTGAAGCCATCAAACCGGTTGAAAAGGATGGACGTCTGGTCTGCCGTGTCTGCGGCGGTGAGCTGTCCACCCGCGCTGATGACCAGGATGAAGAGGCCATCAATAAACGGCACAATATCTACTACGATGACAAAACAGGCACCATGGCTGCGGTCAACTACTTCAAGAATCTCCCGGACACCCGGGTCATCTCTGTTGACGGCTCCAAAAATATCAAGGAAGTTTCTGAACTTATCATGAAGGAACTCCCCTAAACGTCACAATACCCGGTCAACAGCAGAAACGTTCCGGTACGAGAGGTGCCGGAACGTTTTTTGTTTGACAGGCACCGGTTTTCCTTTATGGTTGAGGACATGAAAACACTGCTGTCGACAAACCTGATCAACTCCATCAAGGCAAAGGAGGCCTTTGTCAAAGAGGCTGCCGACGATATTCTCCGTCTGACCGAGTGGATCTGCAGGGTCTTTGAAAACGGCGGCAAACTGCTGATCTTCGGTAACGGCGGCAGCGCCGCCGACGCTCAGCACGTGGCCGCGGAATTTGTCAACCGCTTTCTGATGAACAGACGCCCGCTGCCGGCCCTTGCCCTGACCACGGACACCTCGGTCTTGACCTCCATTGCCAACGACTTCTCCTATGATCTGGTCTTTGTCAAACAGATAGAGGCGTTCGGAAAACCTGAAGATCTGGCCATCGGCATCTCCACCTCTGGCACCTCGGTCAACGTGGTGAAAGCAATGAAAGCAGCCAGGGCGATCGGCATGAAAACAGCAGCCTTTACCGGTGGAACCGGACGCCCCGGGGGAGATCTGACCGCTGTCTGCGATCTGGTCCTCAATGTACCGTCCGACTCCACGCCGCATATCCAGGAGACGCACCTTTGGCTCGAACATGTTATCTGTGAAATAGTAGAAAAACAGATGTTCGCCGCCACACAGCCTTCACCGCATCTCTAACCCCCATCAACTGATGATACCATGACAGCCTACCCGGAACCCCTTGATTTAAGTGGTCTGCACACCTATTCAGTCTTCGACCGTCACTCCAAGGTCAGTGTCAAGGATTTCGCCTCCCCTGCCAGTCCGGGCATGACCGTACGCCAGTTGCTTTCCAGCCTTCCCGCTCAGCTCGCCGGCGCTGATTTTCCCGACCTTGTCAACCGTATTGTCAGTGCGCGAAAACTCGGCCGTCCACTGCTTCTGGGCATGGGTGCACATGTGATCAAGGTCGGCCTCAACCCGATCCTCATCGACCTGATGGAACGCCGTGTCATCACAAGTATTGCCCTGAACGGGGCAGGTATTATCCACGATACCGAAATCGCCATGGTCGGACGAACGTCGGAGGAGGTGGCCGATGTCCTCGGAGCCGGTGCCTTCGGTGCTGCCAGAGAAACCGGAGAAGTGCTCAACCAGGCCATCAACGAAGGTGCCCGCCAGGGTATCGGCATCGGCCGGGCGGTGGGTAGTGCCCTGCTCGCCAGCAACTTTCCGCACAACGACCAAAGTCTTCTCGCCATGGCCGCCAAACTCGGCGTACCGGTAACCGTCCATGTTGCCATGGGTACTGACATTATCCACATCCACCCTTCGGTGAACGGTGCGGCCATCGGTCAGGCCGGACACTACGATTTCCGTCTCTTCTGTCGCCTTGTAAGTGAGCTGGAAGGCGGGGTATACCTCAACGTCGGTTCAGCAGTCCTCCTGCCCGAGGTGTTTCTCAAAGCGCTTACCGTAGTCCGTAATCTCGGCTATGAGGTCAAACAGATCACCACTGCCAACTTTGATTTCATACGGCACTATCGTCCCACCACCAATGTGGTTCACAGGCCGACCCTGGAAGGTGGCAGGGGATTCAATTTCACCGGCCACCACGAACTGATGCTGCCGCTGCTGGCCGCAGCCCTTGTTGACGAATTTGACAAATAAGCCCATTGACGGTATATGGCCGCTGCAGTCACCCGGTACCGCTCCATCCGCCATTCAACACAGGAACGCCGTATGAAAACTCAACTGCGCATAGGGACACGCGCCAGCCTGTTGGCTGTCACCCAATCCACCTGGGTTAAAAACCAGATCGAGTCGGCCTGTCCCGGCACACAGGTGGAGCTGGTTAAAATTACGACAAAAGGGGACAAGATCCTTGATGTGCCCCTGGCCAGGATTGGCGGTAAAGGGTTATTCGTCAAGGAGATTGAGGATGCCCTGCTCGACGGGACAATCGATCTGGCGGTCCACTCGATGAAGGATGTACCGACCGAACTGCCTGCAGGCCTGCACATCGGTATCATTCCGGCACGTGAAACACCATGTGACGCCTTTCTTTCTGTCCATTACACCTCCATTGAAGAGCTGCCGGCCGGCGCCTCCATAGGCACCTCCAGTCTGCGGCGTAAATCACAGCTTACAGGTCTGCGGCCGGATCTCACCATCCTTGATCTCCGCGGCAATGTTGACACCCGATTGCGTAAACTCGAAGAAGGAGAATTCGACGCGATTATTCTTGCCGGAGCCGGTCTGCATCGCCTCGGCAAGACAGACAGGATCACCAGCCTGCTTACACCGGATCAGATGTTACCCGCCATAGGTCAGGGAGCGCTCGGGATCGAGCTGCGCAAAACCGACACCGACCTGCTGGACGGTCTTCAGTTTCTGCATCACCGGCCGACCGCCCTGGCCGTTACCGCAGAACGCGCCTTCCTTCTTCGGCTGGAAGGCGGCTGTCAGGTTCCGATAGGAGCATACGCCACCTTATCAGGCGATCAAATCACCCTTACCGGTCTGATTGCCGCCGTTGACGGCAGCCTCATACTGAAAGAGCAGACCACCGGCCCTGCCGGGAAGGCCACAGCACTGGGCACGACCCTGGCGGAGATTCTGCTGGCCAAAGGCGGAAAAGCCATCCTGGACGCTGTTTACTGCAGCGATTCATAACCACTCCCATAACCCAATAATTGTTCAGGCGAACCAACTGTGAACACAACCACTCCTCCATCCCATTCTGCTCCCGGTAAAGTCTATCTTGTCGGTGCCGGCCCCGGAGACCCGGGCCTGATCACCCTGCGCGGCAAGTATCTTCTGGAACATGCTGAAGCCGTTGTTTACGACTACCTGGCAAATCCCAAGCTCCTCGGCTATGTGCCGAAAACCGCCGAGCGCATCTATGCCGGTAAAAAGGGGGGAGGACTCCATGCCTTTACCCAGGAAAACATCAACAGACTGCTCGTCCGACTTGCCAAAGAAGGAAAGACAGTTGTGCGCCTGAAGGGTGGAGATCCATTCATCTTCGGCCGCGGCGGTGAAGAGATAGAGGAACTTGTCAGGGAGGGGATAGATTTTGAAGTGGTCCCCGGAGTGACTTCAGCCACAGCGGCCGCCACCTACGCGGGCATCCCCATTACTCATCGGGAATACACAGCCTCGGTCGTCTTTGTCACCGGCCATGAAGATCCGACCAAAAAGTCCTCCAACATCGCCTGGGAAAAGCTGGCCACCGGGGCAGGGACCATTGTTGTCTATATGGGAATAAAAACTCTGCCCAACATCACCCAAAAACTGATGGATTACGGTCGTTCTCCAGAAACACCTGTTGCAGTTGTCCGTTGGGCGTCCACTCCTCAACAGCGGTCAGTGGTCGGTACACTCGCCACAATCTGTGATATCGTGCAAAAAGCGGATATCAAGCCGCCGGCACTCGTGATAGTCGGCGAAGTGGTCAGGCTGCGCAACACCATCGACTGGTTTGAAAAACGGCCGCTTTTCGGCCGGCGCATCGTTGTCACGCGAACCAGGGAACAGGCCAGTGAACTTGTTGCTCAACTGGAGGAACACGGGGCTGAATGCCTGGAATACTCAACCATCCACATCGAACCGGTGGACGACTATACCCTTATTGATCAGGCTGTTGCTCAGATGGAGACCTATCAGTGGGTTCTGTTCACAAGCCTTAATACGGTCAGCCATTTTTTCCGAAGACTTGCCGCACTCGGTTACGACAGCCGCCGCCTTGCCGGCACCAAAATAGCCGCCGTCGGCAAGGCAACGGCTGAGGCACTGCTAGCCTACGGCATTACAGCAGATCTTGTGCCGCAGAAATTCACCGGTCAGGGGTTAGCGGAAGCCCTGCTTTCAGCCGAGGTCAGAGACAATCGGATCCTTCTGCCCAGAGCATTGCATGCCAGTGATATTCTACCCGAGATGCTGACCGACGCCGGTGCGGAGGTTACCATTGTGCCGGTCTACCGAAATGTACCACAGAAAAATGCCTGCGATGAGCTGCGTGACCAGTTGCTCGCCGGTTCCATTGACATGGTGACCTTCACCAGCTCTTCCACGGTGACC
>JAAYDD010000109.1 GCA_012729435.1 Desulfobulbus sp. | reverse complement strand
TATTGACGAGGTTGTGGCCACCAAAACCTCCACGGTCCTGCATACCTACAAAGAAACTGCACGTTTTCCCATCCACGGTTCAGCTACATGAGGAGAAACCATGCCCATGTCTCCGGAGTTCAAAAAACGACTTTTCCCCGTTCTGCCTGCCATTGCCACCCATTTCGGCACCCCTTTTCATATATATGATGAGGTCGGCATCCGTCAGACAGGCCGACAGCTACAAACCGCTTTCGCTGATATTCCTGTTTTTCGTGAATACTACGCGGTGAAAGCGCTTCCCAATCCGGCCATCCTGTCAATCATGCAGGACATGGGATTCGGGTTTGATTGCAGTTCAATAACCGAGCTTATGCTGGCACGAAGTCTGGGGGCAAGGGGTAATGATATCATGTTCACCTCCAACAACACCAGTACCGATGATTTTGCGGCTGCAGCAGCAGATGGAGGATGCATTCTCAACCTTGATGATATCTCATTAATTGACAAGGTACCGCAGATGCCGGAGTTGATCTGCTTTCGCTACAATCCGGGACCTCGCCGGGTCGGAAACGATATCATCGGAAAACCGGAGGAGGCCAAGTACGGAGTCAGTCACGAACAGATCACTCACGCCTACCGGCACGCCCGGATGAGAGGAGCCCGGCGATTCGGCTTACATACCATGCTAGCCTCAAATGAACTGCACTACAGCTACATGGTGCAGACCGCAAGCATGCTTCTTGAACTGGTGGAATCGATCAGCCTGGAGCTGGACATCACCTTTGATTTCATCAATATCGGCGGCGGTCTGGGCATTCCCTACTTACCGGATACAGCCCCGCTGGATATCAATGCCATGGGTGAAGAAATCGTCTCTCTCTTTGTTGATTTTACCGATAAACATGGTTACTGCCCTGCTCTTTTCATGGAAAGCGGACGCTATATGACCGGACCGCACGGGGTATTGATCACCACCGCAATTAACCGGAAAGATATCTACCGGACCTATATCGGAGTTGACGCCTGCATGTCCGCGCTGATGCGGCCGGCACTTTACGGTGCGTATCACCATATTGATGTGTTCGGCAAGGAGGGTACTCCAACCGAAACCGTTGACGTGGTGGGATCACTGTGTGAAAATAACGATAAATTCGCTATTCAGCGCCCCTTACCAAAGATTGATGACGGCGACATCCTGATCATCCATGACTCTGGAGCGCACGGTCATGCCATGGGGTTCAACTACAACGGCAGGTTGCGTCCCCAGGAACTCCTCCTGCGCCGGGATGGCAGCGTTGCCCTGATCCGACGGGCTGAGAAGCCGGAAGACTATTTTGCCACCCTGCAGTTTGAAAGCAGGGTACTCCAATTCTAAGAGGGCCATTCTGCCGATGAATCTGCTGTTGATCGAACCACAGGAGATGACTGGCAATGAGGTATGGCTTACGGATCACCGGGCCAGACATCTGATCAAGGTCCTCAAGGTAACCGCTGATACCATCATCCGAGCAGGCGTTGTTAACGACAAACTCGGTTTTGCGAAAGTAACGGCAATAGAGGGAGAAAAAGTCCGCTTACAGGTGCACCTGGAACGAAAACCGACGATCGGTCTCCATGTTGAGCTGATTCTTGCTCTGCCTCGACCGGTTATGCTGCAACGTATCCTCAAGCAGGCTACAGTGCTCGGTGTCCGTCACTTTCACCTTATCCGGACACGTCGGGTTGAGAAATCATTCTTCCAGAGCCCGGTGCTTCTACCGGAGAAGATACATGCACTGCTTAAAGAAGGTATGGAACAGGCCGTGGATACCTGGCTGCCCGGAGTCACCCTCCACCGCCGCTTTAAGCCCTTTATCGAGGATGTCCTGCCGACTCTTGAAGGCCGGGGGCTGATTGCTCATCCCGCCGCCGGGCGCACGTTTGCAGAAGCTCCGGCACCGGACAGCCTACAGCGGCGCATTCTCCTTGCGATCGGTCCGGAAGGCGGCTGGTCGGATTATGAATATCAGCATTTTTGTGATGCAGGTTTTTTCGGATTGACCATGGGAGCTCGCATTCTTCACGTTGACACGGCGGTTGTCACCGCTCTCGCACAGCTTTGGCTCCTTCATGATCTGAGAAACCGCTGAACCAGCTTGCCGGTCAGCAGGGTGAACTCCGGTAAGCGCAAGATATGCAGACTGACGGCATAGATGCTTACGGCAAGCACAATGACCACGGCAAGTGTAGCTATCTGGAGCGGAACTGAGGCCTCAGTCCACGGCGGCAGCGCCCCGTACAATCCGAATATTGCACACGACATCAGACCGGTGGCCAGTAAAATTTTACTAAGCCCCTTTCCTAAATACCCCAACGGGTATCCGGATAATTTGTAATAGAGGACAATCCCGAGGAAAAGAAAGTTCAGGATCATGGCACAGGAGGTTGACAGAGCAATACCCCGGTGCTGGAGGCCGTCAATCACCAGAAGAATGGTGATAATGTTGACAGCCACGCCAATGAAACTTCCAATGACCGGAAAGCGTGTGTTCCTGATGGCATAGAAGACCGGCACCATTACCTTGATCGCTGAGTAGGCAAAGAGCCCGATGGCATAGTACCGCAAAGCACTGGCGGTTTGCCGGGTGTCAAGGGCAGTAAAAGCACCGTGCTGAAAAATCAACCGGATGATGGGCTCAGACAGCATGATAAGACCGGCAGTGGCGGGAACAGCCAGGGCAAACACGAGGATCAATGAAGAGGTAAAAGTCTGCTTGAGTTCTGTTAAATTTTTTTCTGCAGCCTGCTTGGCCAATACCGGCATCACCGCAATTGACAGAGCAACACCAAAGACTCCGATCGGCAGCTGCACGAGACGAAACGCATAATTCAGCCAGGAAACCGAACCTTCGGCACAGGAGGCGGCAAAGTTCGTGTTGACAAAAATATTGATCTGCGTGGCAGACAGGCCGATTGTTGCCGGTAGCATCAACAGCAAAATACGCCGGAGTCCCGGGTCAGAAAAATTGCAGACAAATCGTGGCTGAAAACCGACTTTCAGTAAGGTGGGTACCTGCATCAACAGCTGCAGGGCACCACCGATCAGTGTGCCCCATGCCATGCCGGCAATGGCCGGTTGTCCGAAGCGTGGAAAAATCAAGGCCAGAGTCAGACCGCCGATTATTGAACCAAGATTGAAAAATGTCGATGACATCGCCGGCACGAAAAATCTTCCCTTGGTATTGAGGATTCCCATTATCACCGCCGCTAAAGACACGAAGAGCAAAAACGGGAACATAATTCTGGTCAGCGTGACGGTCAGTTCCGTTTTACCGGCTATGGCCTGGAAATCCGGAGCAAGCAGATGAACTATGGCATCTGTCCAATAGAGTCCGACAAGAATCAGTACGCTGATGACCAGGGTGAAAAACATCAGAACATTGTTTGCAAGCCGCCAGACGGCTTCTGTATCACGGTTCGTCGTATACTCTGTGAAAACAGTGACAAAGGCGGCAGACAAGGCGCCTTCGGCAAACAGATCCCGCAGGAGGTTCGGGATACGAAAAGCGACGACAAAGGCATCAATCGCATATCCGGCACCAAAAAATCCGGCAAAAATCTGTTCACGAATCAGGCCGAACACTCGGCTGCACATAACAGCAATGGAAACTGCGCCCGCGGAACGGGCAATTTTTCCAGTGGAGCGGGAAGGTTCGGCATCAGGTTGAACAGGCATGGTTGATCAGTTATTCAGCAGGTTAAAGCTTGACTTTACAATCTTAATACGAATATA
>JAAYDD010000108.1 GCA_012729435.1 Desulfobulbus sp. | reverse complement strand
GTCTCCGGGCGCCAGAACTTGACATCCGGCATATAGATATCGACCACTCCGGCAAGCAGTTCCAGGGTTTCAATTCGTTCATAGCCGCTGCAGTTAAATACAATGGGGATATCAAGTCCGTCTTCCAAAGCCGGCAGCAGTGCCGCCAGGATCTGAGGCACCACATGGCTTGGTGTAACCAGATTGATATTGTGACATCCTCTGGCCTGCAATTCGAGCATGATGGCGGCAAAGTCCCTGGCATCAACCTCATCGCCCGGCTCATCCCCCTGGCTGATATCCATATTCTGACAGAAACAGCAGCAGAGGCTGCAACCGGCAATAAAAATGGCACCGGATCCGTGCCGGCCGACCAGCGGCTCTTCTTCTCCAAAATGCGGTCCGTAGCTCGCAATGCGAGCGAAAGCTCCAGTACTGCACCAGCCCGTCTCTCCGGCCAGGCGATTTACACCGCACTGCCGCGGACAAAGCGTACAATTTTGGAGCAACTGTTCAGCTACAATGGCCCTCTGGTGTAAAACACCGTTGGCAAGCAGGGTGTGAGCGGCAATAGACATACAGTTTCTCCTTCAACTGAAACAACACACTGCCGGCAACGCTGCAGATGCAGTTAATTGCGTAATTCATCTTCTCCCAGATTGTCCGTCCTGCCCATTCCATCGAGTAACGCCTGCAAACCAATGGCCTGCAAAACGGTCGAACACTCGTCATGGTGAAAAAAACCGGCAATCACTGCAGCAAACTGTGTGGCAAGGAAGACAGTATCTGTGTCCCCCTGTTGCGCCAGCAGGCGCCGGCAAGAAGCACTGTCATCCATCTGCACTGCTGCCAGCAGGTCATTGAGCCACGGGAGTTGAGATTCTTCAAAATGAAACTCGACCATGGCCTAGGCATACATTGTGATAATAGCTGCCCGGTGCTCATAAAGTGTATCGAGATCACTCTGCTCTGCAGCTGTCAGAACCCGATCAATCTCTTCACGGACTGTTTCCGCATCGTGCTGTTCACTGGTCATGAATATGCTCCATGGGTTTATCTGAGGAGACAGGGTCGGCGCAATGACTGTACTTCAGGCGGCGAGCGATTCTGCACACCGCACAGTCACCGCCTGAGCCTGCACAGCGGTGATGGCAACTGTATTCACAATATCCGCCACCAGACAACCACGGCTGAGGTCATTGACCGGTCGATTCAAACCCTGCAGAATCGGGCCGATGGCCACAGCTCCGGAAGAGCGCTGAACCGCCTTGTAGGTGTTATTGCCGGTATTGAGGTCCGGAAAGATGAACACCGTGGCCCGTCCCGCCACCCGGCTCTTCGGCATTTTCTGAGTACCCACAGAAAAATCGATAGCAGCATCATACTGAATGGGCCCGTCAATCACCAACTCCGGACAGTGCCGCCTCGCCAGCTCTACAGCTTCTCGTACCCGCTCAACATCTTCACCATGTCCTGAAGCTCCACTGGAGTACGAGAGCATGGCAACAACCGGATCAATGTTGAACATGGCGGCTGTTTCGGCCGATCGGATGGCGATCTCGGCGAGTTCTTCACTGTTCGGGTTGGGATTGACTGCACAGTCACCGTACACCAGTACTCTGGTTTCAAAACACATGAAAAACACGCTGGAAACAACCTGAACACCGGGCCGGGTGCGGATGATCTGGAAGGCGGGGAGGACAGTGTGCTGCGTCGTGTGCACTGCACCGGAGACCATGCCGTCCGCCCTGCCGGTCTGCACCATCAGGGTTCCGAAATAGCTGACATCGTTGATTGTATCGCGGGCATAATCTCTGGTAGCGCCCTTGTGGCGACGGAGTTCATAAAGAGTTTCAATGAACTCCTCCCGCAAAGGTGACGTCGTTGGGTCGATAATGGTCACATCCTGTATTTTCAGGCCGAGGGTTGCAGCACGACTGCGGATGATCTTCTCATCACCGAGGAGTGTGAGGTCAACCACCTCCCGTGAGCGTAAAATTTCGGCAGCCTGCAGAATACGGTCCTCTTCACCCTCCGGCAGAACAATATGTTTGCGATCGGCCCGTGCCCGTTGAAAGAGTGAATACTCGAACATCAATGGCGACATCGTGGTGGCAGCGGTTTCTATGATCTCCTGTTCAAGTCCCGTGGTATCAATGTGACTTTCAAAAACACCCAGAGCACGGTTGATCTTCTGTTCGTAGTGCGGCCGCAGGATACCTTTGATCTCACCGGCCAGCTGGGCCACTGTATAGGTATCATGTGAGACGAGGTAGATGGGCAGAGCCAGATTATCTATGCCGTCAAGCAATCTGATCATGGATGGCCCGGGGATCAGTCCGCCGGACAGTATCAGACCGGCCGGCGAAGGATAGTTGCGTGAGACTATGGCGCCCAGGGTGGCAAAGATAATATCCGGGCGATCCCCGGGGGTGACAATCAGATCGTTTTCTTCCAGAAAATCAATGTAGTTGATCGGACTCATGGCCGCCACTTTAATGGAGTGGACTTCGCGTTGAAGTCCGGTCGTGGGTCCGCTGAATTGACGGGCACCGAGCGCCTCAATGATCTCCTCCATGGTTGGCATGCTGAACCCTGTCATCTCAGGTAAAAATCCGAGACGGTAGGGTCTATTCCACAGGTTTCTGCGGATTTCAGCCTCAGCGCTGCCCAGCAGATCGGGATCTATCCGGTTGACAAAGATCGCCAGAAGCGGACACTGGTACTGCTCGTAAATCTTTTCCGCTACCGCAATATCCTCCTCGATTTCGGCAATAGTATGGTTGCGTCCATTGGCCACATGGAGGGTCGGTGTACCGAGTTCCCGTGCAATCCGGATACTGATATCATAGTCAAAGGCCTCAGACATACTGTCAATGTTGGGTCCTTCGCAGAGAAGAAAGTCGCATTTTTTTCGGACCTCTCCGTACTTTCGGACGATTTCCCGAAAAAGAAGGAGCTCCTCACCTTCGGCTATCATGGTGCGGGCAAGTTCGTGGCTTACCCCGGCCATCTCATCAAACCGCAGTCCGATATTATAGCGTTTCCGCATGAGTTCTATGTCGTTATCTCCCTTGCCCTCTCCGGGAATAATCGGTCGAAAGAAACCGATACGACTGATCCGGCGCGAAAGTATCTCCATGACACCTAATGTGACGACCAGCTTACCGCTGTCCTTTTCCAGGTTGGCGATATACAGTGAATCTGCCATGCTCTTCGCGCTCCTTCCTCTCGCATCGATGAAACCGTTCAGCCCACCCCTTTGTCCAATAGAAAACTGTTCCGAACTGACCGATTACTATAGTCGGAAACGAACAGAAGACGCAAGCAGTGACGGCAGGCTGACCCTAACGAGGACTGTTCCGGATAACTCTTGGGATCAGGGAGAACCGGCGGATGACACAGACGGGAAAATCATGATGACAGCGGGTGTTTATCGTATCCCGATCGGCAGCCGCACATCCTTTTGTTGTTATCAGGCCCTGTTCCTGCTGTACACCCGTCACCCGGTCCAAAGACAGAACAGAAATCCCTCCAGCCCACCGGATGCACAATCACCCTGAAAAAACATAAAACACCGGCTTCAAAGCCGGTACTCTTGCTCCTTAGATCACTCCAGTCACTCTGGACCACCTATCAGACCTGACTTCAAGAAAAGGGCATGCGCGCTGCACATTGCAGGAGATGATTCTACCGGCAAAAATATTCTTACTTGAAAATCATTATTAAGTTGTTATTTAACACAGACAGGCACCGGAAGAAAATAATGGCGGTGCTCTGTCCCTTTTAAAGAGGATCTGATTTCATGCGATCGCTTATATCAATAATCAGACAGACACAGAAAGGAGGAAACACAGTCTATGCAAAACAAAACTCAGGACAATGGATGGAGCCCCTATCTGGCCGGAGCTCTGGTGGGGCTGTTGGCGCTTCTTTCCGTCTATGCAACAACCCAGTTGATGGGAAAGAGCAATTATCTCGGAGCCTCGACAACCTTTGTACGTGCCGCCGGTTTGGTTGAACAGCTGGTCTATCCTGAACGAGTTTCGGCCAACGCGTACTTTACCAAAGAAAAAGTCCGGGTGGACTGGCAGTTCATGCTTGTTGCCGGCATCTTTATCGGTGCACTGATCTCCTCAAAAACTGACAGGAGTTTTAAGATGGAGAGTGTTCCGCCAACTTGGGAAAAACACTTTGGCCCATCCACTGGTAAACGGGCTGCGGGCGCATTTCTTGGTGGAATTGCGGCCATGATCGGTGCCCGTATGGCGGACGGGTGTTCAAGCGGACACGGTCTGAGCGGCATGATGCAGTTATCGGTCAGCTCATTTGCGGCCCTGGCCATGTTCTTCGGAACCGGGGTTCTTGTTGCCAGATTTGTCTACAGGGAGAAAAAACAATGAGCATTGATCAGATACTTGGACTGGTAACCGGTGTTATTTTCGGCTTTTTATTACAGAAAGGACGGGTCTTGCGTTTTGACAAGCAGGTGGGCGCCATGCTCTTAAAAGACATGACCATCCTAAAATTCATGCTGTCCGCCATACTGGTCGGTATGGTCGGTGTCCAGCTGCTCTCCAGCGCCGACATCATCACCCTCAGTCACAAGCCTATGAACGTGGGTGCAATTGTGATTGGCGGGGCACTGTTTGGCGGCGGCTGGGCGGTGATGGGATTCTGCCCCGGTACGTCTGTGGGTGCGCTCGGCGAAGGCCGATGGCACGCAATCTTTGCTGTTGCCGGCATGATAGCAGGCGCAGCAATCTATGCAGAGCTCTATCCTTTTTTC
>JAAYDD010000013.1 GCA_012729435.1 Desulfobulbus sp. | reverse complement strand
TTTGAAGGCGGCTTCATCCATGTTGGCTGTAAACCGGTGCGGAATGACAGACTCTTTCTGAACGATCCTCCGGCGATCGATCGGCTGTTGAAGACGATCGACAACAGCATCGATCCGCTGACAGGCATCGGCATACAGATGAACCGCATCTTCCGGGTTCTGAGCCCGGACATTGCAGACGATGGTCAGTTTCTGCTGCACTGCATCGTGGATGAGAACCATCCTCGGGATCAGAAAGGAGGAATCCGGCAGAGCGGAGACAGGATGACGGTCCGGTAGATGTTCCATGAACCGGACCATGTCGTAACCAAGAAAACCGACGGCACCTCCATAAAATCTGGCTGGTCCCGGAGTATCCGGTACAACGAAGGAAGCCAACAGACGGCGCAACTCATCAAGAGGTTGAACACCGGATCGAAGCTCGTCTTTTCCGGCATGTTCCGGGAACCTGATCTCGACCTGATCACGAACACTGGTGAAGACAAGAAGAGGATCAAACCCGATAAAGGAATAGCGTCCCCACTTTTCCCCGCCCTCCATGGACTCGAACAAAAACGCATGCGAGTCTTCACCGGCGATCTTGGCAAAAAGAGTTAACGGTGTGTCAAGATCAGCAATGATGGTACGATAGACCGGAACAAGATTGAAATGTCGGACCAACTCAATAAAAGTCTGCTGTTCAGGAGAATACATGGGAACATCCGCTCTTCAGGGATTAACAGCCGACAGAAACAGCTCCATGGCAGTCGCTCTTCATGACGGCCCGTGCTTAACGTCTTTTCCTTCACCCGGGGAGACAGAAGCAAAAGTCTAGCTCATTTCAGAGAAAAATCCCGGCCGGTGAATCAGAAGCAAAAAGGCCACGGGAATGCGGTGCACCCATGGCCTGTAAATGATGGAAATATACGTTGTTGCCTTAGGCAAGAGGCTGCATCTTGTTGACTCTTCTGGTCAGACGGGAGACTTTACGGGCAGCGGTATTCTTATGGACAGTTCCCTTGTTTGCTGTCCGGCAGATAACAGGGATGGCTGCCTGCAGAGCTGCTTTCGCCTCTTCTTCAGATCCGGAGACAATAGCCTCTTCCACGTGACGTATAGCGGTTTTCATCGCCGATTTGTTCATCCGGTTACGTAAGCGGCGTACTTTAGACTGACGATCTCTTTTCTCTGCTGACTTATGATTTGCCATGAAGACTTCGCACTCCTTTACACACAAATATAGTGAAGACTAGAAATTTAAACCTTTTTTTATACTGAAAAAGTAAAACTCTGTCAAGTTTACCGTATCTATTTTTAACTCCTGCCAGCTCTGTCAGCGGATGCGGCCGGTACGGTCCGTGTTGTCATCTCTTTTCCGGTCGTTGTTATCGGCCCCGGCGAATCAACTCGGCCCCGGAATGAGTCAGATCACCACCGCCTGATTACCGCCCTGATCAGTGTGCTTCGTTCTCAGTAAATCGTTTGCCAAAAAACCGCTCTCCCTGCAGAAAAGCTACGCCAGTAAAACCGATACCCGCCAGGACCACGATCCACTCCCATCCGGAAGGCGTGTAATCCAGATAGGTTGGCAGATTGTCATAGCCGAGATACTGCGGTACAAACTGACCGCCGGTTACCATGTTAAGGCGGGCAACAAACATGCCCACCAGGCTCATCAGTGCGGCGGTTGACATGGCAACCAGGCTCTTCATGCGGGTGAGGATAAGCAGCAGGACCGGCGCCACAAGACCGATCCCAACTTCAATTCCCCAGAAGCTGATAGACATGGGCCCCTTGAAAAAGGCATCTGCGGCAATGCGTCCATCGCTGACACCGCCGACATAGAAGGAGGCCATACGCCAGAAGATGCCGACAGCCACCAGAATAATCATGAGCAGCAGAACCTTTCCTGCGGCCTGTACACCGGCAAACACCGCAGGTTCCATCGGCCGGCGGCGGATGATATAGGCTAAATGGGTAAAGAAAATGGCGGCCGCTGCTCCGGAGAGAAAAGCGCAGGCCAGGAAAAGCACCGGCATCTGAGCCCCGTACCAGAAGGGACGGGCGGCGAGAGTGGCAAAAACTCCTCCAAGACACGTGTTGGCGGCAACCTCGGCGAGAGCGCCAAAGATACCGAGTACCAGAGCCAACGTATAGTGTTCGGTCAGAATCAGCCAGAACTCAAGCAGGATAAACCCGAGAGCCATGCCGTACAGGGTACCCATCCACCAGATATTCGAAGTGACATTTGGTGATATGACATTGTAGATGGCCATGCGCCAGGGACTTTCGATCTCCATGCCGATGACAATAAAGCCGCTGAGGATGGTGATAAGAGAGATCCACACCATCCGGTTCGCCAAAGGTGCGAGCTTATTGCCGCCAAAGACATGGCTTATCGCCGCCAGCAGACAGAGGCCTGTTGAGGTGATGGCAAAAAAGGCATAGGTGGAGATCAACAGACCCCAGGGAACCTCCCGGGTGTTGTTGAATATATGATCATGACCGATAACAAACCCGGCCAAGCCGACACCGACGCCAACCAGGAGCATCAAGCCGAAAAAAAACGACATCATCTTCACCAGAGAATTTGCAACTTCCGGTTCAGCGGTGACATCGAGGGAAAATTGCCTTGCCATAATATGCCTCCTTTACGATCTCGCAAGGTGTGTCAAAACAACTGGTGCGGTCGTGACGACTCACCGGTTGTTACTCGTTAACCAGTCGAACTTAGAGGGACTTTCAACACGCCGCCCCGGATGGTCAACGTTCATCCTCCTCTTCACTTCAGGAGAAAGGGAAATCCGAGAAAGCTGAAACGGTCCGAAGTAAAATTTACATAAAAAACAGTCTGTCACAACAGAGTTTTTCACAAAAAAGGCGAACCCGGTGGTCCGCCTTAAAGACTAACTACGGGTGAAGACTCAACCCTTTTTCTCAAAATCACCGTTCTTCTTTTTGAACATCTTCTCCACCCCCTTCACGCCGATGTGGCAGGTTGTACACCGGGTGTTGGCTGCAAAGGCAATGTTGCCGTTATGGCAGACTCCGCAGTACTGTCCTCCGTACATGGCCTGCATATGGAATTTGTGCGCGGTCTCCTCGGCTGCGCCGATGCGCATCTCGAACTCCTTATCGTGACAGCTCGCACAGTTCAATCCCATATCCACATGCCCTTTATGGTCAAAGACAACTCCCTTAACCGGGCGATTAAAGACGATGATATCCGGCTGTTTCATATCGCTTCCGTGACAGACCTTACACGACTGCTGGCCGGTGGTACTGAAGGCGGCATCACCATCGTGACAGGCGCCGCAATACTTCCCGGAATCAAAGGAGGTGTGGTTATAATCGCCTTTGGCCTTACCGGCCCCGCGTTTACGCTCGAACAGACTGGGATGGCAGCTCTCGCAAGAAATACCAGCCGTTACCACATGTGACTTATGACTGAACATATCCTTGACGATCTCCATATCAACGATCTTGGTGTCGCCAAATGATTCATACTCTTTGGCTGCGTCGGCAGGAACAGTTGCCTCGGTGTCTGACGCAAGTGCTATTCCCGCCGCAACCACCACACCTAATGCAGCCATCAGTAATGCTTTTCCCTTCATGGTTTTTTCTCCTTTCCCCTTTAAACGTCCAAAACCACATTCATGTAAAAAACGTTCGGCAGAGCTCCGGTTTCCGGCCGAAGCACCCACACCGTTGTCTCCGGTTGATGTACCAACTTATACACTTCACTTTCTGGATCGTTGAGGTCGCCAAAAACTCTGACATCAGCAGGACAGGCTTCAACGCAGGCCGGATCTTTCTTACCTTTGGTCAGACGAGTATCAAGGCAGAAATTACACTTGTCAACGGCACGTATCTCTTCGTTGAAATACCGGGCATTATACGGACAGGCAGCCATGCACGTTTTGCATCCGATACACTTCTTGTAGTCCATGACTACAATACCGGTGGTCTTATCCTTGTAGGTGGCTACAGTCGGACAGACACGAACACAGGGCGGTTCATTGCACTGGTTGCACAGTATGGGCATAAAGATGGTTTCCTGTTCTTTCGGACCGATATCACGGGTCCGCTCCAGGATTTTTGTCCTCCAGCCATAAGACGGCACATTGTTGGTCCGCACACAGGCTTCCATGCAGAGTTCGCAGTCAACACATAAATTCTGCCGCATAACCATGGTGTAGTGCGGCTTGTACGGGTAATTTGTTTTCTTCGGGAGTGGACCGGTGACAGCTTCTGCATTTCGAATCGAGGTCAGTGACAGAATGGTACCCCCCATGAACAGTCCGGTGATGGCGAGTCCAGCGCGTAAAAAGGTACGACGCTCCAGCAAAGGAAGATGGTCTACCCCTTCATTGGTTAATTTTTCCAGCTCCTTGATGTTCATTTCACACCTTCTTCAAAAAAGTTACGAAAAGACCCTGATATTCAATGCAGCATAGTGCGGCCGCAGCCGGTAAAAATGAATGGCCCCTCACTTAAACGTAGCGTGCGATCATACCGCAAAACCATAAGAAGGGCAAGTTCTCAAATGTATAGAGACCGGGTTGATACACCTTTATTCCGGTTGATCCCGGATATGCAAGAACCGGAAATCAGACAGAAACAACAGATTTTTTAAAAAAATTAAACGAACCAGCTTTAACACGCCATGGTCTGCTTCCCGAAGAGCCGTCCGCCTCTTCTTTCAGCTTTCCATATCTGAACCCGCTGCCGAATCCTTTCCGAACCCTTTTCAAGGAGATACTCAGACTGAATACCGGGGTTACCTCATATTACCGGTAATCACCCCTGCCAGAAGATGACACACTCCGCCTTATGTTTCACCAGGAGCAACGAACGGGTGGAAAGATGCTCACAGAGCTGAAATCTGTCTTTTGATCCGGATCAGAAGTCAGCGCCTCTTCTGTCTCCATTTCCATGGCGGAACCGGGGCGGTCCTTTGCCAGAGGCCCACCCGGTTTACTTTTGCAGCATGTTCGATATTCCGCAGCTCGCGGCATAAGGGCTGTTTTGTGCAGTAGCGGGGATAGACCCAGGCCAGTCCCCGCCGCACGAGCTCAACGTTGACTATCTGGCCCCGGTAGGTGACCAGGGCGACCGTCCGTCTGTAAGGATCAGTGTCCATCGGGTCGATCCGTACCGTTTTGCGATGGACCATGTTCTGCACGAAGCGTTTTGCCG
>JAAYDD010000107.1 GCA_012729435.1 Desulfobulbus sp. | reverse complement strand
GCTCACTGGTACGTTCGGCAAAATCAGCAGCCATCTTGTTCCAGCGGGCAACAGGATCTCTTCCCTGCAAACGGCGCTTGCGCCAGGGTGAATGACGGGTAGCCTCCTGCCAGCAGGCAGCAAAGAAATCAGCGGTATTTTCAGGCATCTGAGCACCTCAAGCAATATGTTGAAAAAGGGTGGAGACTGGTTACTGTGCACCTGAAGCAGCTACAGCAGCACCTCAGAGCGAGCGGCCTGGGCCGGCGCGATCCGGTTACTGCCGTGGGTCGATATCCGGGCTTTGCGCTGGCGACCTTGACCAAAAAAATAAAAATGATCCTTGAAGCTTTACAGCTTAAAAGCTAATAGTTTTTCTATCCTGCTGTTATTCTTCAAATTCTGAAAGACTGGAGAAAGCCCCGGAAAAGAACCTTATCCAATTGCGGGTTAACCGCTTAATGTACCGACGATTCGATGCAACATGCCTGTAAACAGGAAAAAGCATTTGGCGCCTGCGTGGTCGTTGGTCAGCAAGGTCACAGTATGTCCATCATCTGCGATAATATTTCGTTCACATATCCTGCAGCAGAATATCCGATTCTCACCGATATATCGTTTGACCTGTCCACACCAGGATTCCATTCTTTCTTTGGCCCTTCCGGAGTGGGAAAAACCTCGCTGGCAAAAATCATAACTGGTGACATTAGCGGTTATTCCGGCCGGGTGGCAACCGAAGGACTTGAACATCTCCTCTACTCCTACAACAAGGAACGACTTCCTGGCTGGTCAAACATCGACTTTCATTTATCACGGGTCATATCGTCGTCAATGTCTGCCGAAAAAGACAGGCTGGTGGAGATTTTCGGTTTATCCGACTGCATCAAATCCCGTTTTGACCAATTATCCATGGGCCAACAAAACCGTGTCAACCTGATACGTTATCTACTGCAGGACTGCGATCTCCTGGTCATGGACGAAAGCCTGGCCAATGTCGATGAACGTACCCGAGAGAAGATTATTCTGGCCATGAAAGAAATGTTCCCTGAACGCTATTTCATCTATATTTCCCATAATATCATGGAGGTCGCCAAATTCTGCGATTCGATCCTCGTTTTCCGCAGCAGCGGTACATCTCAGCAAACCGTTATAATCCACGGCTGTAATATCGGTAAAGAAGAAATCCTCTCCCCCTCAGCTCTGGATGCAACCCTGCTGGAGATCATGAATGCTGCCTAAACGTGTTTTCCAGTTTTTAATTATCTATCTTCTCTTCATCAGCGGCCTGCTCATCTTGAAATACAGCCTGCGTCTTTCGGACTACGTCATTCCCGCACCATCTGCTATGCTGCACACGCTGATCGCAGAGTATCGCCAGTACAGTTTCGCCACAATCAACACCATGACGATAGCAATAATCGGCCAGATACTGTCTGTCATAATGGCCTTCGTTATCGGCATAATGGGTCGTCAGTCCACCTGGCTCGGCTCGTTCATCAAGGTCGCGGCCTATAATATCCAAGCGTACCCAATTGTAGCGCTTGCGCCGATCCTTTTCATTTTACTAGGCGATGGTTTTATCACCCGGCTGCTGATCGCCGCCATGATCTGTTATTTTCCGGTTCTTCTCTCCATCTTAGGGATCATGTCGAAGCCGATTGACGATATCGAACATTTCTACCGGGTCACCGGCCGCATGCGCTGGCAACTCGAGGTCAAGATCCGGACCTTTGAAAATTTATCGCAATTAACCACGGTTATCGCAGGCAGTGCCACGCTGGCAATGGCTGGAACCATTGTCGGAGAATTCATTGCCGCCGAGGCGGGCATCGGATACAGCATTCGCATCGCCCTTTATCAGAGTGATCTGGGTAAAATTCTGATTGCCCTTTTTTTTATCGGCATCACCATCGCCGTGTATCAGGCATTGCTGGAATTACTGGGAGCAGCAGTCAGAAAAGCCTGGGCAGGCAAATAAAATCTCCTTCGACAAAAAACGAAAAATCAGGCTCACAATTTCAATAAAGCGAAGATGAAAAATACAGCTCAAAGATTCATTCAGGTTGCCTTGCTGCTGCTGATGATAACCCTGCTTGTCACGAATACTGCGAGCGCGAATGATACAGTCAGGTACCGCCTCAAATGGCTCCGCAACGTCAGTGTTGTTGGTGACCTGTACACAGAAGCCGGCCATCTGTTCGAAAAGGCAGGGCTTGATGTTGAGATCAGACCAGGTGGACCGGAAAGAGATGCCATCCGGGAGCTTGAATTGGGACACGCTGATTTCGGGGTGGCTTCCGCCGACCAGGTGCTGAGAGCCCACGTCAAAGGTTCACCGGTGGTGGTAATCGCCCAGCTGTTCCAGGTTAATCCACTGCAATGGATGTACCGTCCGGAAAACATGAAGATCAATAGCCCGGCCGACTTGAAGGGAAAGGACATCGGGGTGACGTTCGGGGGAAACGACGAAACTATTATGCGGACTTTGCTGGCCGAAGCGGGACTCGGTGAATCGGATGTAAAGCTGTTCAGCGTCCGCTATGATTACACGCCGTTTTATCGACACAAGATTCAACTCTGGCCGGTCTATCGGAACGCCCAGGGCCCTCTCATCACCGCGCAACTCAACAAAGTGGGAGAACGAACCGCCTTTTTTAATCCCGCAGACTTTGGGGTGAAATTTGTGGCTAATTCCGTTGTAACCCATGCACGTACCCTGACGGAAAAACCGGACCTGGTGCGACGTTTCCTGGAGGCCCTGCTGTCCGGGTGGCAACAGGCGCTTGATCCGAAAAATGAAAACGAGGTCCTTGCAATCCTGCAGAAATACGATCCCGATACACCTCCTCCAATTCAGAAAGAACAACTGAAGATCACACGGGAACTGGTCCAGCCGCAGTCCTCTCAAGCCATCGGCACAATTGACAAAGACGCCTGGGCGCAGACCCAACAGATAATGTATAAGCAGAAACTGTTGCCTCGGCAAATTGATCTCAAGGAGATCCTCAAACCTGTCGGCACCACAACCAACTAAGTGTACGGCGGTTGCAAATAATTTATCTGTCCCGGTTTTTTCTTCTGCCGATGTGAGAGGTGGCACTCACCCACCCCCATACCGCTCAGTTTTGATTTCTTCATGGAAATATCAGGATAAACCGGAGGGAGT
>JAAYDD010000106.1 GCA_012729435.1 Desulfobulbus sp. | reverse complement strand
TGACAAAGAACAGTTTGTCCGGCGTTTTTTCCCGGGGAGAGAGAAGTTGCTTGAGCGAGCTACCAGCAAACAATCCTATCAGCGAATTGTCACTGATCTGAATAATCGGGATCAGGAGAAAATCGTCACTGCCGGGAACGAGAAAAATATGTTGGTCCTTGCCGGTCCCGGTGCAGGAAAAACGCGGGTGGTTGCCCATCGTGTCGCCTATCTTCTCAGAGTGGCCAGGATCAACTCCAAGGCCATCTTGGTGCTCTGCTTCAACCGCAGTTCGATTGTAAGCCTGAGACAACGATTACATGATCTGATCGGTAACGATATGATGGGCGTTACTTTACTGACTTTTCACGGATTGGCGTTACGTCTGACAGGACGATCACTCGTGACCCAGAGCAGAGCAGAAAAACAGGAAGAAATTGATTTTGCGGAAGTTATTCTCGAGGCAAACCGGTTGCTCAAGGGTGAGAGTGAGGTTATGGGATTTGGAGACATTCCATCTGACTACGCATTAGTTGGCCGTTTCAGCCATATTTTAGTTGATGAATATCAAGATATTGATGCCGCACAGTATGAACTGGTGTCTCTGGTTGCCGGGAAAAGTTCTGAGGAAGGAGATCGTAAAATGGCCATTTTGGCTGTTGGTGATGACGACCAGAACATCTACCGGTTTCGTGGAGCAAGTATTGAGTTCATAAGAAAGTTTCAACAGGATTACGACGCGGATGTCCATTATCTGATTGAGAACTATCGGTCAACTGCCAATGTCATTGCTGCTGCAAACTGTCTTATTGCTCACAATTCCGATCGGATGAAAACCGGGTACCCGATCTGTATTAACAAGGCGCGCAAGAATCTGCCGGCAGGCGGCAACTGGCAGCAGACTGATTCGATTGTGCAGGGGCGGGTACAGATACTCGACGTTAAAGATTCAGATACTCAGGCAACCGTGTTGCTTGAAGAGTTGCAACGTCTATCCAGAATCGGCTCTGTTGACCTGAGTCATTGTGCAGTATTGGCCAGAGAGTGGAAAGATCTCGATCGGGTCCGTTCTCAATGTGAAGATAAGGGGATACCAGTCAGTTTATGCTGGGGACGTCACAGCGGTTTTCCAAGATTGACCCGCATCAAAGAAAATGCACAACTGTTGGAATTTTTACGAGAGATCGGAGCAGAGAGGCTTTGTGCCGGCGAGATACTGACGGTACTCGAACAGATGTGGCCAGTGGGGACGTTGTGGAGCGATAATTTGAGAAACCTTCTTCTTGAGTGGCAGGAAGAAACCAACAATAGCCTGCAGCCTGTATCAGCTATTCTGGAGTATCTGTATGAAGTGCTGACAGAGCAGGGCAGATCAAAAAGTATGGGGAATGGTCTGTTTTTAGCAACCGCTCATGCTGTGAAGGGCCTCGAGTTCGACCATGTGTTCATCCTGGGAGACAGCTGGCAGGGCGTGAGTGCATCAACTATCGAGGATGAACGACGTTTATACTATGTGTCAATGTCCCGGGCCCGGGAAACATTGCACCTTTTTTCATTGGCCTTTTCTGGCAATCCCCATACTTCCACATTAAGCGGAGACTTCTTTATCCGACGAAAGTTCCATGCGCCTATTAAAGAAAAAAAGCCTGCACGCACCTACCATCTGCTTGGCATGGAAGATGTTTTTATTGATTTTGCCGGACTACAACCGGAACAACATCCCACACGACTAGCATTAAGGGAAATTAAGGCGGGGGATGCTGTGCATATTGACGAACGATATTCAAAACTGGAACTAGTGAATAAGCATGGAATCACAATTGCCAGACTTTCCAGAAAGGCCCAGGATGAATGGGCTGATAAGATCCAGAATATAAAAGAAGTCCGGGTTGTTGCCTTAGTGCAACGTTATAAGAAAGAGTTGGTTGACAAGACTTTTCAGGCCAGGTGTAAAGGTGAAACCTGGGAAGTCCCAATTGTTGAGGTGGTCTGTTGAATCGATCCCACTAAAGCTGGAATTTCATTCTTGATTAACACCAAATGTCACTACTCTGCTATTAAGGACTTTCGATCCATCAAAGATTTGCCTGATCCCTTCGTTCTACTGTTATTTTTTTGGTAAAAAACAGGTCTGGTTAAGAGACAGACTGAAAGTTAAGATTCGTCAATTTGGTTGTCCCCAGATGTCGATGAAAGAGGGAAAGGTCTGTTGAAACCGAGTGGGCGGTACGCAAATTTCGCTAAAATTTTTCCCCGGTACCCTTACCAGCGATCATCCGTACAAAACCTTCCGGTCAGGTAGGAAGAGAGCCCCTTGTGTGTTCAGTTAAACCCTACCGCCAGCCTCTTTCCGCCTGCCGGCCCAGGATGTTGTCGGGCACAAAGTTGGCAAGGCTGCGCTCAGTGGCCCACTCGATGGTCTTTGGATCTCGGGCCGCTGCAGTGCAGAGCAGCTGCGGATCAGGTCTCTTTCCGGCCCGGGCAAGGTCGAGCCGGTCGGCGTCAAAACAGGTCCTCACCGTGCTGTTATCGTGGGTCGCAGCCTTGGTGTGCAGAGTGCACGCTGTGTAAAGCAGGTCAAACTCGTCATCCGTCAGTTCAAAGTATCTTCCCCGATACAGGCGGGCCAGCTCTGCACCCCGGGGGCCGTGATCCATATCCCGGCCGTCATTGAAACGGCAGCTGTCATGGAATACGGCGAACAGTCGCACAACATTGGTGTTGGCACCGGTGGATTGGGCCAGATGCAGGCCGTTCTCATACACTCGGGCCCAGTGGGCCACACCGTGCAGACCGTTCCAGTTCACCTGAAACTGGCTTTTTACTGCCTGAATAAGCTTGATATTAATCATGGTTTCTCTACTGTCTCTCGTTGCTGCAAAGAAAGGATCTCTTCCTGTGTATCACCGGTGAAGCACACCGGAACATCAGAAAAAAAGCATCATACCCCAGAGGCTCACCGCAGGCAGCAGGAAAGTGACCACCATGCCCAGGCAGCCGGTGGTGCTGGGTGGCCTCCTGGATTCTTTTCTCATCTCTTCCAAGAGAATGTAATCAAGTGCCGGGTCATCATCAAGCAGTCCGTTTGGTTCGTCTTGGGAATGGTTCATCGGATCCTCTGTGTACAGTGGGTGTGGAATGTGCTGTCACCGGTGAAGATGATACCACAGCTGGAGAACGAGAGAGCAGCTTTTTGATACAGTCGCCGGTCCTTCAGATCTCCGGGGCTGCTGGAGATCAGCGCCCCGATCGGGAACATGCTGCCGGGTGGGCAGGCCGCCATACACGTTCAGGCAAGCTGGGTGATGGTTTTTCTGAATCGCCGCAGCGAAAGTATAAACAGAAGGGTCCCGATGATAAACAGTGCCAGAAACGGTTTCCACACGGTTTCAATCCCCGCACCACGAAAGAGGATGGCCTGACCAAGTTCGACAAAGTGGGTGGTCGGTGCGATCTGCATCAGATCCTGAACAAGCTGGGGCATGCTCTCCCGCGGTGTCCGGCCGCCTGACATCAGGTTCATGGGCATCATGGTCAGCATGAGCAACAGGCCGAACTGCGGCATGCTGCGCGCAACCGTGGCCATGTAGATACCCATGGAGGTCATGGCAAACAGACAGAGCACCACCCCGCACAGAAAAAGGAGGATGGAACCCTCAATGGGCACCTGCAGCAGACCCCGTACCACGAGCTGGAGGGAGAGCGCTGTGGCAGTCAGCACTACCAGTCCCATGGCACAGATCTTGGACGCCATGATCTCACCGGGGGTGATCGGCATCACCAGCAGGTGTTCGATGGTGCCGTGTTCGCGTTCGCGGATGAGTGCAGCACCGGTGAGGATGATGGAGAGCATGGCCACCGAGTTGATGACCTCGGCAATACTGCCGAACCAGGATTTTTCCAGGGTAGGATTGAACCGGACACGCAGGGCGAGATCCACCGGCAGTGTCTCTGTGGTGCGGTAGCGGCGGACAAACTCGTTGACCTCTGCCATGACCACCTGCTGGATATAGCCGTTACCGGTAAAGGCCTGGCTCATGCGGGTGGCATCGATGTTGAGCTGTATCTCCGGGTTGCGCGATGCCAGCACATCACGCTGAAAATTCGGCGGAATGTTCAGCACAAATGTAAACTCGCCACGGTCCATGCCCGGGTCTGTCTCGCGCTGGGTGATCATCTTCGGCCGTGTGAATTCCGGCGGATAAAAGGCCGAGGTGATGCGCGCGGACAGGGGTGAGCCGTCCTCGTCCACAATAGCTATGGCCGCGTTGTGCATGGTCTCCGGCTGTGAGGTGGCTGCAGTGTAGATCGAGACCGTGAACACGTAGAAGATGAGGATCATCATCATCGGATCCCGGGCCAGGCTCCAGAGTTCCTTGCGACCAAGACGAAAGATATTCTTCAGTGTCCGCATGTCACCTCTCCTGTTTGCGCAGCAGCACCACAGCTGTGCCAAGGATAACCGGTATGGCGGCCGCCAGCGGCCACAGCGCACTGTGCAGATCGGAAAAGACAAGCGCCTTGCTGAACACACCGCGGCTGATGATGAACATGTGGGTAGCCGGATACAGCTCACCGGCAAGCCGGCTGAATCCCTTCATGGCGGATACCGGATTAAGAAGTCCGGCCAGCTGTACCGCCGGCAGTATGGTGCCGATCATGGCAAAGAACATGGCGGCGATCTGGCTTCGCGTAACTGTGGAGGCGAGCAGCCCCATGCCTGTGGAGATGATACAGAAGAGCAGGGTGGCCAGGGTCAGCGTGGGAAAACTCCCCTTGACGGGCACACCGAAGACCGTAACCGCCAGAAGGCTCATGCAGAAGAAGTTGACCATGGCCAGGAACACGTAGGGGAGTTGTTTACCGATTAAAAACTCTGTTCTGGTCACCGGCGTGACATAGAGATTGATGATGGAGCCGAGCTCTTTTTCGCGGACCACTGCCAGTGCGGTGAGCATGGCAGGCAGCATCAGCAGCAGCATCGGGATGACCGCGGGTACCATGGCGACCAGGCTTTTCACATCAGGGTTGTACCGGTAGCGATCCTGGATTGTGGCAGCCGGCACACCACTTGCGCCCAGACGCTCCCTGGCCTGCACGGCCAGCCAGTGGCGGTGCAGCCCCTGCACGTAGCCTTGCACGGTCTCGGCACGCTGGGGCATGGCTCCGTCAACCCAGGCGCCGATCTCCACTTTTTTGCCGCGCATCACGTCTCTTCCGAATCCCGGCGGTATTTCGATAGCCAGCGAGATCCTGCCGCGTCGCATGCGCTGATCAAGGTCCTCGTAGTCAACCAGGGGCGGCTGTTCAATAAAGTAGCGTGAGCCCGAGATGTTGAGTGCATAGTTGTGGCTTAAGGTGGTCTGATCCCGGTCCAGCACCGCATAGCGCAGATCCTCCACATCCATGGTGATACCGAACCCCATGACAAACATGAGCAGCAGGGAGCCGGCCAGGGCCAGGGTTGCCCGCACCGGATCCCGCCGGAGCTCGAGCGCCTCGCGCCAGCTGTAGCTGAACAGGCGAAGCAGGCTGAAGTGACGGCGGGTGACGGGCGGTGCCTTTGTACCGGTACTTAGCACCTGAGCACGGTCCGGTCGGGTTGTCTTCCCAGCTGTCGGTGTCTCACCCTCGGCTTCAAGCAGATACCCGATGAACGCGTCCTCCAGGGTGTCGGCACCGCGTTTTGTCACCAGGGCTGACGGGGTGTCGCTGTCCAGCACCTGGCCCGCGTGCATCATGGACATGCGATCACAGCGTTCAGCCTCATTCATAAAGTGGGTCGAAATAAAGATGGTGACCTTGTCACGCCGAGACAGTTCAATGAGCAGGCGCCAGAAGGTGTCCCGGGCCACCGGGTCCACTCCGGAGGTGGGTTCGTCCAGGATCAGCAGTTCGGGTTTGTGCACCATGGCCACAGCCAGTGACAGCCGCTGCCGCATACCGAGCGGGATGGCCGCCGGCAGACGGTCAAGGACCCCTGTGAGACCGAAGCGTTCGGCCATTTCAGTCACCCGGGTCCCAACCTCTTTTTCAGGAACGTGAAACAGCTGGGCATGGAGCACCAGGTTCTGTTTGACGGTCAGCTCATTGTACAGGGAGAACGCCTGGGACATGTAGCCGACCCGGCGCCGGGTATCGATGTCGCGCGGGTCAACCTCATGGCCAAACAGCCAGGCCCGGCCTTCAGAAGCCGGGAGCAGGCCGGTCAGTATCTTCATGGTGGTGGTCTTGCCGCACCCGTTGGAACCCAGAAAACCGAAGATCTCACCGCGACGGATACGGAAAGACACGTTGTTCACAGCGGTGAAATCACCAAAACGGATGGTCAGACCTCTGGCCTCAATGGCAATATCGTCTTCATCCACAGCAAGCGGTGGAATGATCACAGGTTCATGTCCCTGCTTCCTGTCCTCGGGCAGCAGACGGATAAAGGCCTCTTCAAGACTGGTGCTTTTTGTGCGCTCCAGCAGTTCAGCCGGCGTGCCGGTTGTCAGAATCCGGCCGGCGTCCATGGCAACCAGCCAGTCAAAACGCTGGGCTTCATCCATGTAGGCGGTTGCCACCACTACACTCATGGCCGGCCGTTCAGTACGGATGCGATCGATCAGCTCCCAGAACTGCCGCCGGGCCAGCGGGTCCACACCGGTTGTCGGTTCATCAAGGAGCAGAAAGTCCGGATCGTGGATCAGTGCACAGCACAGGCCGAGCTTCTGTTTCATCCCGCCGGAGAGCTTGCCTGCCGGACGGGAGAGAAAGGAGTGGAGGCCGGTACTGCGTGTCAGATCGTCGATCCGGCGCCTGCGCTCGTGCTCATCGTGACCGAACAGCCGGGCAAAGAACTGCAGGTTCTCTTCAACCGAGAGTGTTGGATAGAGGTTTTTGCCCAGGCCCTGGGGCATGTAGGCGATGTTCGGGCACACGCGGTCCCGGTGCCGTTTTTGGGCCATATCACCGCCCAGCACCTCAACCGTCCCTGTCTGGATACTGCGCGCTCCTGCCAGCAGGGAGAGCAGGCTGGACTTCCCCACACCATCCGGTCCGATCAGGCTGACCATGCAGGCAGCCGGTATATCCAGACTGACGGTGTCAAGGGCAGAGGTGTTTTTGTAGCGTAAACTGACCTCGTTAAGGCGGGCAACTGGAGCTTGCAGCCGGTCTACCATGCCTTACTCCGTGAATCGGGATGAGAGCGAAGCCGGCCACCTGGCCTGCGGGTCGAGTTTGACCCAGGCCTCGCCCGGCAGGCCGGTTTTGACATGTTCCAGATGCTTGCGAAGCAGTGCCGGCGGGATCTGCGCCTTGATACGGAACATCAGTTTCTGGCGTTCCGAGGCGGTTTCCACGGTTTTCGGTGTAAACTGGGCAGTGCTGGAAACAAAGGACACCGTAGCCGGGATGGGAATATCAGGGGCAGCGTCCAGGACAAGACGCACTTCCGTTCCAAGCGCCAGACGACCCGCTGCCTCACTGGGAAGAAAGAAGGTCATGTACACATCAGACAGGTCAATAACGTTGAGCACCCGGCCGCCGGCACCCAGCACTTCGCCGGGTTGTGCCACACGAAACTGCACCCGGCCGTCGCGCGAGCTTTTCAGCTCGTTATCGCGGATGTCCACCTCAACCTTGGCCACCGAAGCCCGGGCTGCGGTCACAGCCGACCGGGCGCCGACAAGCTGGGCTTCAGCCGCCCTGATTGCGGCAACCGCGGCCTCCGCCTGGGCACGGGTCGCGGCCAGAGCCGCCTGAGCGCCAAGAACAGCGGCCCGGTCATCGTCCACCTCCTGAACCGAGGCAGCACCTTCCCGCGACAGGGTCTCTGAACGGGCAAGTCGCCGTTTGGCTGCATCAAGCTCAGCTTCCCGCTGGGCAATGAGTGCGCGGGCGGCAGTGGCATCACTTTTGCGCAGTGCAACCTGGGCCTCAGCAGCGGCAACGTTTGTTTCAGCCTGGTGCAAAGAGGCGGTTGCCTCATCACGCTGGGCAACAAGGGTGTCCACATCCATTTTCACCAGGGTCTGTCCGGCACGGATAAAGTCGCCTTCGTTGACCAGAATGTCACTGATCCGGCCCGGCAGCCTCGTGGAGATATCGATTTCAGTGGCCTCGATACGGCCGTTGCCTTTGATAAAACCGGCTTCACTGTTGGCGTTGACATACTGTTGCCAGCCCCACCATGCTGCAATGCAAAGAAGTGCAGCAACAAGAAAAACAGTGATGATACGGTGTACGGAAAAAGATCTCTTGGTACTCATGGCCTTTGCTGGGGTTGGGTTGAGTGTTCCTGACCGGTGTCTGTCTGCACAGCAGGGGAAGAGAGATCAGCACCACCACCCAGGGCGCTGAACAGGGCCACCTGGTTTGAGAGCATGGCGCGGCGCGTCTGTACCACCTGCTGCTCGGCATCGAGCAGGTTGCGTTCGGCATCAAGCACCTCCAGGTACGTGGCAGAACCGTTATCATAGCGCAGTTGTGCCAGCCGTGCCCGCTCGGTCTGGGCCTCCCGGCCGGTTAACTGGACATCGAGCTGTTGGCGCAGCCAGTGGGCTGTGGACAGGGCGTCCGCCACCTCACGAAAGGCGTTCTGGATGGTCTGTTCATACCCGGCCACCGCCATATCACGCCGGATTTCCGACAGTTCAAGCTCTGCCCTGCGTCGGCCGCTGTCAAAGATGGGCAGGGAGACCGTGGGTACAAAGGTCCAGGCCCTGCTGCCTGATCTGAACAGACTGTCCAGCTCTGTACTGGCGGAACCGAAGCTGCCAGTCAGGGCTATCCGTGGAAAAAAGGCGGCCCGGGCAGCGCCGATATTGGCGTTTGCCGCCCGGAGTCTGTGTTCGGCGGCAATGATGTCGGGGCGGTTGGTTAACAGCTCGGCGGGCAGGCCGGGGGCAAGGGGGGCAAGTGTTGTTGTCCTGCTCAATGACCCGTGTTCCTCCTGTAAGTCCGGCTCGCTGCCGATGAGCAGTCGCAGCGCATTCTGCTGAACATCCCGCTGCTGTTCAAGCTGGGCGAGCAGTGTCTGCGCCTGGGTCAGGAGGGTCTGCACCTGGGTGACATCGAGTTTGGAGGTGGAGCCCACCTCATAGCGACGCTGGAAAATGCGGTACGATGTCTGCCGGCTCTCAACACTTTTACGCAGGATCTGCACCCGTTCATCAAGCTCTCGCAGCATCAGGTAGCTGTTGGCAACCTCGGCAATCAGCGCCACACGGACAGCCTGCCGGGCAGCCTCTGTTGCCAGCCAGCTCTCCAGGGCAGCGCTCTCCAGACTGTACACCCGTCCCCAGAGGTCAAGCTCCCAGGTGGTCAGGCCAAGCTCTGTCCGGTACTCACTGCCGGTGACGGCCTGACCGGTGGGACTCAGGTCTGCCGGCAGGCGGGCTCGTGCTCCCTGACCAGTCGCACTTATCTGCGGAAACCGTTCACTGCGCTGAATGCGATAGGCGGAACGGGCCTCATCCACACGCAAGAGCGCCATGCGCAGATCGCGATTGTTCTTTAGTGCTGTGCTGATCAGCCGGGTCAGTTCGGGGTCGTGGAAGTAGGTGTCCCAGGTCAGCCCGCGGACAGATACACTGTCAGCCTCAGGCGGCGCCGTTGACCAGGTCCGGGCTACAGGCGGATCCGGTCTTTTGTAGGCAGGGGCCATGGACGAACAACCGGCCATGGCTGCAAGCATGCAGGCCATAACCACCATACAGAGCCCGTGCAGGCTGAAGCGGTGAGGCAGTTGTTTCTGAAAGGGGAGAAAGGCCGGGAGGGTCATCTCAGAGATCTCTGTTGGTACAGCAGGATAGGCATCGTTTTTCTGTGTGAAGAAGCAGACAGCAGCTATGACGCCATGGCTGCCCGTCTCTTCCGGTACTGTGGATGATGATGGGCTGCTTGCGCGGCCGGCTTACTGCGCAGCCTGCTGCTGCTCTTTTTCAGGTATGTAGATGGGCAGGCAACCGGCTCACAGCCAAGCCATAATACGCCTGACAGCTCTTTTTTGCAAACAGTGGACGATGAGAGAGAGTGGAGAAGGTCGAATGGCGATTCCTGTAGCGGGTGATGTACCCGGCCATTTTGACGATACGGGCACGGTGGAATGTACGCGGGTGTGAAGGCAGGCAGATGCCTGGTCAGGCCGGGTGAAGATGAGCTGTACAGCAGTATGTCCGGTGCGGCCGCAACCTTCTTTCCCTGCAGCTTTGACGGCGAAGGCTGTGTCTGTCAGAGATGTTTCGCTGTTGGTGCCGGGTCTGTGGCCAGGAGCCGGCAGCATGTGAAGTGAGTTGGACTTTGAACATGCTTCTTTCTCTTTCCAGGGTTGTCTCATCACTCTGCCTGTCCTGAAAGGCAGAGTGATGATTTCTGGTCGGGCGATCGCAAGGTCTGCAGATTACGATTTTAAATCCTGATCCAGATTTTGAATGACCTTTGCGAGGCTCAGTTTGTCGGTATCGTACCGGGGAAGGCAGTAGTAACATCCGTTGTACCCTTTTTCTTTAATGAGTTTAGCCGCTTCAGTCAGATTTTTGCAGTATGATCTGTTGTGGTCGGCCATCAGGGATGCCCAGTGACAATCCAGTTTATGAATCTCCTTGGTGCGTAGGTTGGCAACATACCAGCTCGGGTTGAACCGATAGAAGTAGCGAAGGGTTACTTTGGATTTATCGGCGCTGATCGCATGCACACGAAATGCTATATGGCTTCCGGCTTCTCCCTCCTGAGCTTTCGATACGTAGGTGTGGTCTTTTACGGCATTTACTCCTTGATGAGTGTAACCTGAGCTGGGAATGGTGACGGTCGCCAGGTCAACATTTCCGATGTTTCCAAGGGAGCACACTCCCCGTTGATGGAGGTTGTTTGCCCAGAATTTTCCCTGATAGTAGTAGAGATCACCGCCGGTATATCTTCCCACGGTATTGGTTGAGAAGTCGAAGCTGTCCCCGGTATTGAGAATGACTTGAAGCAGGGCGTGGTTATGGAACGCGTGCTGGATATCGTTGAAAAACGGAAAGCCGTTGAGCAGATTGTTGTCAATGTCTGCAGCCCTGTAAAGGGCTGAGAGGAAGTTGCTTTCATGCGGGTCGGAGAAGTAATATTTTCTCGGGTATGTTGAGAGTATCTGGTGTGCCTTCAGGATAAGCTCATCAGCAATTCTCGCCCCTGCATTACCATGGTTCCTGACAAGTCGTTGCCTGAGATCCCAGGCGGCGCCGCCGATGATCATTCCCCCTGAATGTCCCTCGATGTTATAGCTTTCCCTTCCAGGATACTGCCGGGTGTTTTGAAGGTCTCTGGGATTGGAAGTGTAGCCTTCACCGTGCCTGGACTCGTTGGTAAATGAGCAAGAGAAATAATCTGAAAACCCCTCGTCCATAGCATAGGCTTCAGAGTGGGACTCCGGCCAGCCGATCCAATTGCCGTATTCATGGTACAAGATATTGTGGGTGCATTCGTGATAGATCACATCACTGCTTCTTGCAAATGGATCGTTGCCAAACGAGAGAGGATCCCCTGCATAGGCATTGGAGAAATTGCCATTGACCCGGGCGTTGAACCGACTTGTGCCGTCCAGGTTAACCCAGGAGTATCCGAGTTCATTTTGAAGCCAGTCATGGTATAAGTTCATGTGGTAGAAGACGTTGATATGGTCCCGGTCCGTAGCCGTCCAGGTCAGATTGCAGGGTTGAGCCGTATTACAGTTCCTGGTGATTACGTAATTGGATCCATCATGATTCTGAACGCGGACATAGGGGCCTTCAAGAGTGAACTTTACATTTTTAGGAGAAAAAAAATTCCACCACCAGGATACATACCTCGCGTAGTGCCCGGACTGATCAGTCGTTGTGTTTCCGGAATTGGCAATTTTCACCGACGCGTTTCTGATAGGCATCGTGCTGGTCGCATCTGTTGGATTTTCCGGATATATTTCACCGAGAACAGTACCCTTCACCCATGCGCCCGGAAATCGTGCCGTATATGAGCGGATAATCCTGCCGTCCATGGCATCGACAATAAAATACTGCTCGAGCTCGGGCTCAGGCTGTTCTCCGGCGAGCAGGAACTTCCACGCAAGATGATAAGTGACGCTGTCTTCCAGGTTTTCCGGATAAATCAGTAAGGTCTCCTCTTTGTGTTCCAGTTTCTTCGCGTCTTTTTTAGCATAGGTTTTTTTTGCCGCAGCAACTGCTTCTTCGAGGCTGATTTTCGGTTCGGTGGGTACGTCAATATCAGGCTGATAGTTCGCGGCATAGGTGCTGACCTGGCCGTCTTCAGATGATTCCAGACTTATCGTGGTATCGTAAACAGGGATGCCTTTGTAATACTGTCCGTATTTTACATACCATTTATTATCGATGTTTTTTGCTGTAATCAGTTTTAGGTTTTTTGATTCTACACCGAAAACCTTCTTATGCTCTGTAAGGAACTTCTTGAAAGTTGTTTCGATATTTTCCCTGGTTAAAGGAACGGTTCCTTTCTTTAAAGCGGTCGGATATGTCTCGATTTTTGTGACGCGATCCGGGATCTTTGTCAGCCGGTTTTTGATAACCAGGATATTGTCGGATAACCGTGTCTTCTCTCTTTTTGCTTTGTTCTCACCTTTGAAAATGTCCATTGATTGTTCCTCCAGGCAGGTAGGATTTGTGAAACGCACTGTTGTTCACAGTGAGTCAGTTTTCTCGTGCAAGATGAAATGAGCCGATGGAGATGTTTCAGATGTCATGTCAAACTCGGTTGCATGGAGCACCTCCTTAACAGTGTCTGCAGTTATCCTGATACAGATAGCATCTTCTTTATTCGTGACAGGCGAGAGCGGGGGAGGTAACGGTTGAGCCATGAGCAGACTCCGTAGCATAAGACGGGCTCATCATTGTATGTACATTCGCTGTATTGGATTATATGCTTATTTTATGAATTAGTCCAAAACTCAGGTTATAAAAAATTTATGAAAAACAGGGTGTTGTTGTAACGGAAGTTTGAAGAACTCAACCGGGGTTCAAGTCCGGTTTTCCTCCTCTGTGCAGAGCATACCCGTTCATCTCTTCGCAGCAGACAGTATGAAGGGTATCGTCCGGGGAGTTCATCGTCCCTCATATCCGGAGGCCTCTGATAGGCATTGAGGATCTGAGATTGTTTTGGTACGTGGCGGTTACATTACCGGACTGTTGCAGTCACGCTGACGGAGGGTGACAGCACCGCTGTTGTCAGCATTCCATCCGGTCGTACTTTTCCCATTTGTAAGAAACAGCAACCCAAATAACCTGTTAAAAGAACCATGCACACTCATGCACCCGCCATTGCCAAAGAACTCGGTATCTGCGCCTCTCAGGTGGAGGTCGTCTCGGCCCTTCTTGATGACGGCGCCACCATCCCGTTTATTGCCCGCTATCGCAAGGAGGCCACCGGCTCCCTTGATGAGACACACATCACAGCCATCCGTGACAGAAGGGCCGATCTTGTCCACCTGGATAAACGTCGGACAGCCATCCTTGCCTCACTGGGCGAGCGGGAACTTCTGACCGCGGAGTTACAGCATGCGGTTGAGGCAGCAGCCGATCTGACCACGCTTGAAGACATCTATCTTCCGTACCGGGCCAAACGGAAAACCAGGGCATCCATTGCCCGGGAAAAGGGGCTGGAGCCATTGGCAACCATGCTGTACAACCAAAAGAAACAGCAGGTGGGGGCCGAGGTCTTTGCGGATGCGGAAAAAGGTGTGGCCACGGTGGAAGAGGCTCTGGCCGGCGCCCGTGATATCATGGCCGAATGGATCAGTGAAGATCCCGCAATCCGTGCCGGTCTGCGGGATCTTTTTCAGAAGAGATCCACTGTTACCTCAACGGTTATCAGGGATCAGGAAGAGGCGGGCAGCAAGTTCAGGGACTATTTTGACTGGCAGGAGCCTGTCCGGAAGGTGGCCGGCCACAGGCTCCTTGCCATGTTTCGTGGTGAGAAGGAGAACGTTCTCAGTCTTTTGTTCCGGCCGCCGGAGGATGATGCCCTGGCTCTTCTGCATCGCCACCTGGTCCGTTCTGCAGGTTTTGCCGGTCAGCAGGTGGTCCTTTCCCTTGAAGACAGCTACAAACGACTGCTGGCCCCTTCTCTGGAAAATGAGCTGCGGCGGGATCTGAAAACCCGGGCCGACCAGGAGGCCATCGCTGTTTTTGCCGAAAACCTGCGTGAACTCCTGCTCGCTCCACCGCTTGGACAGAAGAGGACCATGGCCCTTGACCCCGGGTTCCGAACCGGGGCCAAGCTCGTCTGTCTTGGTGAGCAGGGTGAGCTGCTCCATCATACCACCATCTACCCTGTCTTTTCCGGAAAACAGCGGGAAGAGGCGGCACAGACGGTTCTGCAGCTCTGCCAACAGTACCGCATTGAGGCCATTGCCATTGGCAACGGGACGGCAGGCCGGGAGACCGAATCCTTTGTGCGGGGACTTCCTCTGGCACCGGAGGTGATTGTCACCATGATCGATGAGAGCGGTGCCTCCATCTACTCCGCCTCCGAGGTGGCACGGGCAGAGTTTCCCGATCATGACATCACGGTGCGCGGTGCAGTCTCCATTGGCCGCCGACTGCAGGATCCGCTGGCCGAACTGGTGAAG
>JAAYDD010000105.1 GCA_012729435.1 Desulfobulbus sp. | reverse complement strand
ATGGCGGTTGATCAGTTCCTGTGGTGTTCCCTCCACGAGAATCTGTCCATGATCCATGATAACCAGCCGGTCGCAGAGCTGAGCAGCCTCCTCCATATAGTGGGTGGTGAGAATGAAGGTTGTGCCGCGGGCCCGCAGATCATGCAGCCGGTCCCAGAGCAGGTGCCGTGACTGGGGATCAAGGCCGGTGGTCGGCTCATCAAGGATAACGAGCTCCGGCTCATTGATCAGGGCGCGTGCCAGGGTTAAGCGCCGAGCAAGGCCGCCGGAGAGATCACCTACCTTGGCATCACTTTTCTTGTCCAGGGCAAAGAAGTGGAGCAGCTCTCTGGCCCGGCTTTTTGCCTGTTCCCTGGGGATGCCGAAGTAGCCGGCAAAGATGAGCAGGTTCTGGAACACCGAGAGGTCCGGATCCAGGGTGTTGTCCTGCTGGCAGACACCGATCCGGGCGCGAATACGTCGCCAGTCCCTGGTGATATCCAGGCCGAATACCTGCAGACTGCCCGCACTCGACGGAGAAGCACCGTATATCATCCGGATGGCAGAGGTTTTGCCCGCACCGTTTGGCCCGAGGAGCCCGAAGCACTCTCCGGCCTGCACGGAAAAAGAGATACCCCCCACAGCGGTGAAACCGTTGTACGTTTTGCTCAGCTCACGTACCTCCAGAAGAGGTGGTGCTGCTGTGGCCGGAGCTGTGACTGTGGGAGCTTGGCTGTATTCCATCTGTACCCCGCGGTTTTGGGTGGTGTATTCCTGTTTGTACCGGTGTGGCGCGGCTGCTGTCTGTACAACAGACTGCCGAAAAGAGCCGACCCGAGCATTTCAATAAGAAAGAGGCCCAGCCCATGTATCAGGTGAAAGGCTGCTCTGTTCTACATAGAAGTACAGGTACGGCAGTCTTGATGAAGGGCAGTTGCCGGTGGTGCGGAACAGGACGCGCTCGTGAGGTCAATGAGCAGCGTGCTGTTTCACCCAGGCCACGTACCGGTCCATCCACCCCTGGAGAAATGCTTTACTTCCCGGGCCGATGTCACCGTTTGCATCAAAGAAGTTCTCGTTGAGCTGAAGAAAAAGTTCAGGCTGTCCAAGAGTGGGGACATCAAGAAAGGCCAGTATGTTACGAAGATGCTGCTGGGCAAGTGCGGTGCCGATCTGACCGATGGAGATGCCGAGCACTCCGGCCGGTTTACCGGCCCAGGCACTTTGACCCGGAGGACGTGAGGCATGATCAATGGCGTTTTTCAAGACACCGGGAATAGAGCGGTTATACTCCGGTGTTACAAATAACAGGCCGTCAGCTGCGCGGATTTCGTTTTTTAACCGCTGGACTGCCGGGGCCTGGTTGGCATCATCATCCTGGTTGTAGAGCGGCAGATCACCGATCTCCAGGAACGTGAAGGTAAACTCCGGCGGCGCCAGCCTGCTGAGGGCTTCAGCCAGCTTCCGGTTATAGGAGTCTTTTCGTAAACTGCCGACAAGAACAGCAATAACAGTTTGGCTCATAAAACCCTCCTTCGTTGAGCAGATACAAAAACAACCGGGTATTTGAAGATGCAGTCGGCCGGCACAGTGTACAGCACGCTTGGGCCGTTTGTTTTACTTTCTAGCTACAGTGTGCCTCTATCAGCCGGTTGTCAATGGTGCTGTTGATCGGTGCTGGGCAAGAGATGCCCTGTTCTCTACATTGGTAAGGACCGTACCTGCTGACAGAAAGAAGGATGTTGTTATTATGCATAAGCGGCATAAATACGTCAGGCTGATCAGCTTTTTAGAGGTGAGCACCGTCAGTTTGTTGAGGATGAGTCGAGTGCAAAGAGTTGTCTGCTGTCGACAATCGTGTTTTTTTGTTGTCATGATAGAAGTTGTGCTGCATCAAAGCGTACCTGCCAGGAGTTTGACAGCGCAAAGGCATGAGCTTGTTCAACGTCACGTTCGCAGTTTAACGCTTTTTGAACCAAATACTCCACATCCTGTTCAGACTGGCTGATAAACACACCTGGAGCTTCGGAACGCAGTCGCATCTCTCCAAAATCAGTTGAGAGAACCGGCAAAGCCAGGGCGCGGTATTCGTAATATTTGATCGGATCGACCGATGTGGTGAGCTCGTTTTTCTTGAAAGGGATCAGACCCACATCAAATTCCAGCATGGCTTTCAATGCTGCCGCATGCTTGCAAGGGGGTAAGAGCCGGATATTGTTCGGCAGTCTTTTAGTCGGTGATTTGAAGAGAGGGCCTATGAGTCTGATCTCATCATCCGCTCTGCTGTTTGCCAGCGCTGTCACCCAATCCCAGTCAAACCAGGCTGCCATGGTACCGACATAACCGAATATTTTT
>JAAYDD010000104.1 GCA_012729435.1 Desulfobulbus sp. | reverse complement strand
TTTTAAAAAGGATGAGGCCCATATGAAAGGCACACCCGTCTACGAACAGCTGCAACGGGTTGCAAAATATGTCATACCATTGAACCTGGTTAATCCCGATGCTCCGGAATTTACTCCTGCCGGTTGCACCACGCTGCACGATCTGGCCCGGTACTGTCACGAGTTCTCGTACAAGGAGATGTTCCAGATCAGTGATCTGGCATCCAAGTTTCATGGATGGTCCATGAAACTTGACGCCATGCTGCCAATGGATATTCACCTGATCGATCTCGGCAGCGGCCTGAAGGAAGATGCAGCGATCAGCTGGAGCGGCGTCAAGGTTGACGATATCGCCTCTGTGCCGTTTTTAGCCCTCATCCGCGGAATGCTCAACAAAGAACTGCAGGCCATGGAACCTCGCCCCATCAACCTTTCCGGCCTGCTCTCCGTAATACGGGAACAGACCCTGACCCCCGGCCATCATGGTGAACGGTTTGGTGATCGCAGTTATGCGATTATCGCTGATAAGTATCTCAATTTCAGTTCCCGGGTCGGGTACCACTACAGCGTCATAGATGCGTACTGCGGTGACACAGTCAACAAGAACTATATCACATTTTCCTTCAAAGGCGGTGCTGCGGATGATGTCCGCAAAAACCGGAGGGTCCGTGCCATCTCGTTGATCCTCGAACAGGAGGGATTCAGGGTGAATGTCAAGGGTGACAAGGTTGATGCGCGGCTGCAGAAGTATCCCAATTCGTACATCGAGAGCCGGATAGATATCCTCGGTCGTCTTCTTATCTTTACCCGTCAACTCGATATGCTCATGACTTCTGAAGAAAGTGTCGCGTGGGCTGCAGAAAATTTCGTGTCAGGAAACTACCGGCTGACAGCCCCGCCGGTAGAGGCCTGAATCACGCTGCGGCTGAAATAGTGCCAGTAAACATAACCAGATGCGAAGAACGCCATGCAAAACCTTATTCTCCTCATAGTCATTGTCGGTTCTATTGTCATAGGGATGACCATCGGTCTTCGGTTGCGGAACAGACGAAAATAACCGCGCAGTATATTTAATCGAAAACCCAACCGTCTGAACCGGTTATCAAAATGCATAAACTTCACTGAAAGAAAACGTATGCGCATAAAAGAAAAAAATTACGTCCGGCTAAAAAGGCTCCTGTCCGCCGGCTTTTTCATCAGCGGCATCCTGCCTATCATTATCATCGCTTTTGGTTCAATATACAATTTTTACCAGCTGTCCCGATATGATATTGAACTTGCTGCCCGTCAGGTAACAGAGAATCGGAGTGATGCCATCAACACCTTTCTCCGCAGTCAGGTGAGCTTTCTCTCCACTCTCATCAATCTGTATGATCTTGACTATCTGAAGGACCAGAAAAATTTTGAGAACCTCTTTCTGACCATTAACCAGGAGGACAAGGAAGAGCTTGTTGACCTCCATCTCATTGATACCAACGGCAAGCAACTCGCCTATGTGGGACCCTATCTGAGCAGGGTGCAGGGAAAAGAATACAAGGATGCCCCGTGGTTTAATGAGGTCCTTGTCCGGGGAACCTATGTCAGTGATGTCTTTAGCGGCTTTCGAAACTATCCACACTTTGTCATTGCGATCACAAATCCACTGAAAACCTTTGTATTACGTGCCACGGTCAACTCCGGCATCTTCAACTCGTTGCTTCACAGCGCTCAGATCGGAGCAAGTGGTGATGCCTTCATCCTTAACTCAAATGGTGAGTATCAGACGCCCAGTTTACAAAAATCTTCCTCTCTCAACGTAACCGAACGTCAGCTCCTTAAACATCACAGTGGCACCGATCTGGTCTCTGACGATGAATACCTGTATGCCAGTAAATGGCTTAACGGTGATATGTGGTTGCTCGTTGTTAAAACAAAAATTACAGATTCACTCAGCGGTTACTACATGCATCGTAACCGGATTATCTTCATTGTTATCGCAACGGCGGTGGTTTTTCTCGTTATCGGCAGCGGCATCAGCCGTTTCATTGTTGAACGAATCCGACGCGCCGACCGTGAACAGACAGCGCTTGATCAACAGATGGCCCATATTGAAAAAATGGCAAATATTGGCCGTCTTGCTGCCGGTATAGCGCACGAGATCAACAACCCTCTCCAGCTTATTCAGATGCAGGCCGGCTGGATTGACGAGCTTCTTCAGGAGGAAAACAAAGAGAATATAGAGAATTACGACGAATACCGTGGTGCTGTGGCTAAAATTCGAAAACATGTCAACCGAGCAGGAACAATCACCCATCGTCTGCTCGGGTTTTCTCGGAAAATCAGTGCGGAATATGATGTGCAGATCAATGAGCTGATCAAAGAAACCGTGTCTTTTCTCGAGAACGAAGCGCGCAGCAACAACATCTCCCTCAATCTGCGGCTGCAGGAAGATCTCCCGACCATCAGAACCGAAGGTTCGCAGGTACAACAGGTTCTACTGAATCTGGTTGAAAACTCCCTGGATGCGGTCGGTGAGAACGGTCAGATCGATATTGTCACTGAAACCAGAGGGAATGAGGTGTTTATACTTATAATGGACAACGGCCCAGGTATAAAACCCGAGGTGCTGGATCGCATCTGGGAACCTTTTTTCACGACCAAAGAACCTGGTAAAGGAACCGGACTCGGACTCTCCATCTGCAGTGATATTGCCCACAAGCTAGGTGGATCAATCGTTGCCGAAAATCGCGCCCAGGGAGGAGCACGTTTCACCCTGATACTACCTAGAAGAAACTGATCACCGCAGATCTCAACGTCTCTGCAGACAGTCGCAAGCGACCATCAGCTGTCAAGATACGTCATTGCAGCTTGTCGCCCATCCTGACAGGAGAGTGCTCACCATCCCTTACTGCCTAAGATCGAACGGATCTTTGCCTCAGTCTCCTTTTCAACGAGCATGACCTTCCGTGCATGCGCTTTTTTGATTTTTTCAGTCAACTCCTGCATATCTGCCGGCTTTTCCAGGAAATCGGCGGCTCCCAACTTCATTGCCTGAACACCTTTCTCCACCGTACCGTGGCCGGTTAACAGAATAATCTGAAGATCCGGATCAATTGACTTCAGCTTTTTTAAGGCCTCCATGCCGTCCATCTCCGGCATTTGCAAGTCAAGAATAATGGCATCAAAATTTTCCTGCAAAGCCAGATCTAAACCGTTTTTTGCTGAGGTGGCAGTTGTAACATCAATATCTCGATTTTGCATCCGCTCGGCCATAACCTCGAGGAAATCTTGTTCGTCGTCTATTAGCAGCACTTTCTCTGACATGGCCCTCTCCTTTAAGTGATTGAGCAGTTACGCTGTATTGAAAACGATCAGCTTCTGACTCCTTTACTATAAGCATGAAACTGGGACAAACCCTGATCAAAACAATCGACTTCTTTGCTCTGCGTCAGGTCTAATATACCACAATCAATGCTCAATTTATAAAAACAGATCACGCAGCTCAATGCAACAGACGAAACAGCTTGCCCGGTCTATCCGGATCGAAGATGTCATGTCACACGATGTAAGTCCGACACGAACGCATTTCTCAAATTCGAATTATTACGCCGATCTTGCTGGGCCTGTATCACGGATCTGTGATTCTTTTATAATCACTTGAAGTCCCCTCTACGCATGCCTTCCACGTCTCTTAAAAATAAAAAAGCACGGATCTTTCCTGACGTTGAAACCTTGTCAGTCTCAACGTGACAGGAGAAATCCATGCTTTTAATAAGCTTAAATTTTGCAGTCTAAAGTTTACATCAAATAAGCATAATAAAAATGTTACTCTTTAAACTCGCCAAACACAACACTCTACGTCCGGTATTACTGGCGTGCATGCCTGGGTCGAACCTGCGGGGGGGGTACATTGTAGACAGTCTGCGCAAAGTTATCAACCAATGCAGAAATGGCCCCTTCCGTCGCTTTTTCAAAAAGTGCGTCATGCTGGTGATCTGCCAACACTGACTCAGGAGATGCCTTGACATTCACCCTATTAGACCAGACCACATCACCGGAATAGGCATCCTGGACCCAAACACGTAATTGAACAACAGCCTGTGGTATTTTCCCGGAGTGATGGGCCATATTGCCCATAGCAGCACCAAAAGCACCCCACCATAATGCATGTTTCAGCTCACCATCCGTCAGAGCGGAGATGAGTGCGCCATCGCCAAAACCACTGACCGTCATGTTCAATTCATCATATTTATCAGACTCTGCCTGTCCGTACATAGTCTTGCTCGTGATCCCGGCGACAAAGGCCAACAGGCCTTTCTTTACAGGATTCCACGAGGGATCCTGGCGATCTTTATACTCAAGAATGCGACCGCGGACTATGTAGTCGGCAGAAAAATGTCGACCTAATTTAACTATCTCCTGCTGCGTCAGCCCATGGGTTCCAGGACTCTCAACACCACTGCTCTGAGCCCTATTTTGTCTGGTGAGATCTGCATACTCCTTCAGATGCGCTTTCATGGCACCAGACCACTCTTGATTCAGCTCGTAGTCAATGGACGTCTGCTGCTTTGTTCCATATGAAACAACGTTGATAAAATTATGGTCTACCAGGTAGAGGAAAACATCCTCCTGTATGGGAGAGTGAAAACCGTACTTACTGAACTGATCAGTCAGATTTTCGGTAATAAGGAGGTTACGACGATAAGCGGTCTCCAGGTTACCGGCAGACGAATAATCAGCAAAAGGCAGGATAACCACCCGTTTTCCGAGTCCTACGTAGGTTTGCGTAGAGGGGGTGACCTTCAAGGAATCCTGAACAGTTGTACCGCAACTGCACAGTAAAATTGCAAGTAAGCCGAAAAATAGAGAGCGGCGCCATTTCATGTTGTCTCTCCTGCGTGTTCTGTTTGTCTAAAAGGTTGAATGATTAAATAATGCGAGGCGTCAACAAGATAACCAACTCACGCCTTTGAAGCTGTTTTTCCTCAACACCGAACAGATATCTGAGAACGGGTATCTTTCCAAGTCCGGGAGCAAAATCTTCGGTTTTACCTTCAATACTGTCGATCAGGCCGCCAATAACCAGCATCTCACCATTTTCAACCTCTACCATGGTGGACATCTCGCGAACCTTGACCTTTGGCAGACCTAATTGAATGGCATTATTCCCTTCACCAATAATTGTTGTCGGAATATCTCCCTCTGGCGTCAGGTTTTCGAGGTCGGTTGTTATTGGTGTCAGATGCAGAACAACCCTGTCATTATCACGGATAGAGGCCATCACGCCAAGGGCAATTCCCTGGACAACATTACCGACCTCAGCGGTATAGGTGACACTGTCGACATCTTTATCATGCTCAGCCGTCACCTGTTTGACATACGCCACATCCTTGCCAACACTGATAATAGCTGGTTGTCCGTTGAGGACGGTGAGCTTGGGATTGGCAAGAACATGAGTTTCACCCTGTTCATTGAGCGCATTCAGGAAAACGTCAAAATTAAGTGAACGGATCGCAACTCTACTGACAAAGGTATTCGCATATTCAGATGTAGCGGGCAGGTGCGGGTAAACCTGTCCAGCATTTCCAAAAGATGTGGTGGCTCCGATATTGAAGTTCTTCAACACACTCCCCCAATCAATGCCGATTTTTGAGTTATCCTGCAAGAAGACCTCTATAATCTTTGCTTCAATGCTTACCTGTTGATAGAGATGTCTTTTAACATTTTCGATGTAATCATCGACAACCTTCAAGGTGTTGGGCTTTGCCGTGACCGTAATCAGACCAACGCTTTTGTCGATCACGAAGGAAGAACCGTCCCTGGCTGTATTATTGGCCAGTCTTGGTCGTGACACATTCTGACCGGCTCTGTCACCAGGAGCCTGTTGCCCGGCCGCGGCCTGGGGAGCGCCACGTGTTGCATCCTGATTTGGATCAGCCGCTCCTTGCAGCATTGATGCTGCCTGCAGCACACCCTCCTGACGCTCTTCTTCAGCTACCTGTAACAGTGTTCTGAGATTACTTTCGATGTTCTCCCAGACATCGAAGTTATTATCGGCACTTGTGATTTTCACTGAACCTTCAGTTCCGGAGGCAGCGTCCTTATTGGAGAGAAAGTTACCGCCCACGGTTGTGGTATAAGCGCCCTTCATAAAAGGTATACCAATCTGGTACACTTTTGTTGTCTTGTTCCTGACAACAATGTTTTTTCCTTTCACTTCATGAAAATAATCTGCCTGCCTCAACAAATTTTCGACTGCATCAAAGAAGCCGTCACTCGCTGCAATGTCCACATCAACCGGAACTGTTTTGTCAACATCACTTGCCCAGCTGACTGTCATCCCCTTTAGATTCGCCAAACGCTTGAGCACTTCCCACAACGGTTGAGGACCTCCGGTTGAACGAATCGTTGCTCCAACTTTAATCTGATAGTCTGTGGAAAGACTGCTCAGCTGATCCATACTCTCTTTGGGAGTGATGTAACCTGGACTGGAGAAGCGGCTTGGCAGCTGAGGTGGTGCCTGTGGTTTAGGCGTTGTCACTGTACTGGCCGCCGTTGATGCGGAGGCGACCTCATCTTGCGTCTTGACTGCTTTTTTGTTT
>JAAYDD010000103.1 GCA_012729435.1 Desulfobulbus sp. | reverse complement strand
CGTAATGTTCGATGAGGACACCGATGAACCGTTCTAAAGATCCCATCAGAGCACGATGAATCATGATCGGCTGGTGATCGCCGCCGTCTTGACCCGTATAGGTCATCTGAAAACGTTCAGGCAGATTAAAGTCGACCTGTATCGTTGAACACTGCCAGGACCGGCCAAGCTGGTCTTTGATCTTAATGTCGATTTTTGGTCCGTAAAAGACTCCTTCCCCCGGATCAAGTGCATAACCGAGGCCCTTTTTTTCCAGAGCCTGTTTTAACGCCTGTGTTGACAGTTCCCAGTGTTCCTCTGAGCCGACATACTTTTCAGGCCGGGTTGACAGATAGATATCATAATCTTCAAACCCGAAAGTTTTGAGTACATGCAGGTTGAGATCAATAATGTTGAAAATTTCTTCTTCAAGTTGATCGGGACGGCAGAAGATATGGGCGTCGTCCTGTGTAAATCCCCGGACCCGCATGAGACCGTGCAGGGCGCCGGTGCGTTCATACCGGTAGACTGTGCCCAGTTCGCACCAGCGGATGGGAAACTCACGATAGCTGTGCGGCTCAGCCTTATACACGCCGATGTGGAAAGGACAGTTCATCGGTTTCAGCTGATACATCACCTCGTCGATCTCCATGGCAGCGTACATATTTTCACTGTAGAAGTCGAGATGTCCGGAGGTCTTCCACAGATCCTGGCGGGCAATGTGTGGAGTATAGAGCAGCTGATAGCCGTTTCGGTAATGTTCGTCCTTCCAGTAATCTTCAATAAGCTTGCGCAGCAGTGCTCCACGAGGCTGCCAGAGGATGAGTCCCGGTCCGATCTGATCCTGGATTGTGAACAGGCCTAACTGTTTTCCAAGGCGACGGTGATCACGTTTGCGTGCCTCTTCCAGCCGGGTCAGATACTGCTGAAGCTCCTTTTTATCAGAAAAAGCTGTTCCATAGATCCGGGTGAGCATCTGACGGTTTTCATCGCCGCGCCAGTACGAACCCGCCACCCTCAGCAGTTTGAAGGTTTTAATCCAGGAAGAGTCGGGCACATGCGGCCCTCTGCAGAGATCGACAAACTGTCCGTGTGTATAGAGGCTGACAGTTTCCGCGTCCATCTCGTTGAGCAATTCTATTTTATAGGGCTCGTTAAGTTGCTTAAAGAAATCAAGAGCCTCTGCCTTTGTCATCTCCTGTCGTACAAACGGCAGATGTGCTTTGGCCAGTTCGGCCATTTTGTTTTCAATGAGCTCGAACTCATCCGGAGAAAAAGGCTTGTCCCGATCAAAATCGTAATAAAATCCATCCTCAATAGACGGACCGATTGCCACTTTGACCTGATCTCCGAAGAGTTCTTTGACTGCCAGGGCCATGATGTGAGCGGTGGAGTGACGAAGAATGTCCAGGCCTTCTGCGGAATGAATTGAGACAGGTTCAAAGGTCAGATCAGAGTACACCGGAGTGGAGAGATCGAGGAGCTCGCCATTGACCTTTACGGCCACAGTCTGTTTTCGCTGTTTGCCTGACACCAGATCACCGAGTATCTCCGCAACAGTGGTACCGCTGGCGAATGATTTGCTTTTCCCGTCTTGTAAAGAAGCCTCTATCGTTGTTGCCATCATGCCTGTAAAAAGAAAGGCTAATGAGCAGAAGAGAACTTCTGCATCCTAGCCTTTGAGAAAATTGGTAGGCGCGGACGGGGTCGAACCGACGACATCTACCACGTCAAGGTAGCGCTCTCCCACTGAGCTACGCGCCTATAATTTTTATCTTTCGAAACAAATTATTATAAAATGTCTCTCAAAAAAACGCAAGTCAAATACCAGTAAAAAAAAAAGGTGTCAAGTGGAAAGCTGGTAGAATTCTATTCATTCCGACAGATGTCACATTCAACTGCTCCACCTGATGGTATGCGGACTTCATTTTTGAGCTACTTCGTATCGGGGTGTTCTTTTTCGAGAGACCGGTCTACCACCTCTTTGACATCATCAGACAGGTGAGGCTGTCGGGCAATTCGTACCAGCTGCTCGCACATCAGCTTTTGTCTGCTCTGATCATATCGTCGCCATTGGGTCAGGGGTGTTAGCATCCGAGCTGCAATCTGTGAATTCAATGGATCGAGTCGGATAACCTGATCACCGAGAAACGCGTAACCACGTCCATCAGCAGCATGAAATTGACTGTGGTTGGTTGAACAGAAAGTAGCGATTAATGCCCGGACCTTATTCGGGTTTTTAATGGAAAAACCAGGGTGGTGCGTCAGGTTTCTCACGTGTTCTAAAGTGCCGGGAAGGCTGCACCCTGCCTGCAGAGCCAGCCACTTGTCGACAATGAGCGGATCGTGCTGCCATCTTGTGTAAAAATCTGCAAGAAGGGCGGTTCCGGCAGCTCTGTCTGCATTAACGACACGGGCAAGAGCGGCAATGGAATCTGTCATATTGTCACTGCACTGATACTGCGCTGTCCCGAGCTGCAGAAGTTCCGGAGCGAGCTGCCCGTCGACTTCCGGGGCCAGAAGATAGCCAAGACATGTGTTGCGCAGTGTGCGTTTTCCCGCTTCCCGGGCATTGTATCGATAGGGGGCATCATCGGTCAGATCATGATAGCGCCGGAGCAGTTCATCGTGAAGCTGCAGACCGATCTGCGCACGGAACTGTTGCCGGACTGTAAAGATTGCAACAGGATCAATGGTTGTCATCTGCTGACCGATCCAGTTTTCCGTCGGCAGAGTCAGAGCCATGGCTGTAAACGCGGGATCAAGATCCGGAGCAAGCAGAAATTCTCTGAGACCCTGTACAAGTCGAGGATGGACCGTTATCGGCTGTTTGCTCTGAAAATGCACTATTTGTTCAAGTATATGCTGTAAACTCAGAGTTTGTCCTGCGTCCCATCGGTTGAACGGGTCAGTGTCATGGGTCATCAATCGATGGAGTTCTTCCTCCGACTGTTGATGGTGTACTCTGACCGGAGCAGAAAAGTTGCGGAGGATCGAGACCGTTGGCCGGGATGGGATGTCGGAGAAAATATACTGCTGTTTCTGTTGTGAAAGAATGAGTATCTGCGTATCGGTGCCTGTCTCTTTGTTGACAGGTAGCGCTTTGCCGTTCTCATCGAGAAGACCAACGGCTATCGGCATGAAAAAAGGGGCTCTTCGTCGTTTCAAGTGGATTTCAGAAGATGCTGGATAGGCGCGGCCAGCAGGTAGATGATGCTGATGAACGTGTCATCGTTGCGGTATCCCCTGGCCCGGCATTTGGCGGCCTGGAAGATG
>JAAYDD010000102.1 GCA_012729435.1 Desulfobulbus sp. | reverse complement strand
GCTGCGATCAGCGCAATTGGTTCTGGTGGACACGGAGGCCAACAAACAGATGTTCATTGATGAATTTGGTCTGAAAAAAGAGTCCGTCATTGCACTACCGTTGGCAATTGATGACGACCTCTTTCTCGGTTTCAATGTCGATGAACCAACAAAAAACGCCTCTCTTACTATATTTTTTGTTGGTACCCTCATCCCACTGCACGGTATCACAACAGTCCTTAAGACAGCACGTTTGCTGATGCCTGATCCACGTTTTCGGTTCTGTCTCATCGGTGACGGACAGGAGGCACAACGAATTGAACATGAAGCCGCCACGTTCGATCAGAAACGATTCAGCTGGATCAAAGGATGGGTTGATCTGCCTCAGATCGCCGCAAAAATGAATCAAGCAGACATCTGTTTAGGAATATTTGGTGGAGAGGGTAAAGCCAGTCGGGTCCTTCCATTCAAGATCTACATGTACCTTGCAGGAGGGAAGGCTGTTGTAAGCCAAGACACGTTTTCGTTGCCTGAATCCACCCCATCTCCTCCCATTCTTACTGCTAACCCGGCAAATCCACAGGACATCGCCAGGAGTATCATCCGATTGGCGGATGATGTACGCTTACGCCGACAACTTGAAAGAGAAGCACGGGCATACTACAAACACTACCTTGGGTGGCAACGGATTGCCGATATTTGGCGTCGTTTACTTAATGATATAACTGTTGATCGGCCCAAGAGTGAATAATCTCCTGTCTACTCCGTGCGATCGTAGCGCATCTGATTGATCTGTTCGGCCACCAGACCGATCATGAAGATAATGATCGAACTGTTGAACAGGAGTGCTGACATGTTGGTAAACCGTCCCTGGGTGAAATAGGTGAAGGCGTAGTAGCAGACCCCGGTGGTGAACAGGCCGAAACTGATGGGCAGAAAAACGCGAAACGGTGAAAACAGGGTGGCTATCTTGGTGATGATGAGGAAAAACCGGGTGCCGTCCTGCAGCAGCTTGATCTTGCTTTTGCCGACCCGGGCTTTGGTCTGAATGGGGATGTACTTGACGCTGCGACCGCTTCGCAGGTAGGCCATGGTCAGGGTGGAAGGATAGGAAAAGGTGTTGGGCAGCAGATAAATGAACTGCCTGGCCACGGAGAGGCGAACCAGCCGAAACCCGGAAGTAAGATCTTCAACATTAAATTTTGTGACATAGGAGGCAAACCTGTTGTACAGCCAGTTGGCCAGATCGCGGTGAACCCTGGTTTCCGACTGTCTGGTCCGTGCACCCACCACCATGTCAAACTTGTGCCGATGCTCCAGCAGCCGGGCAATATCTTCTGGCCGGTGCTGCCCGTCGGCGTCCATCATGACGACCCACTCACCGCGGGCGCAGCGCAGACCGGATTTAATGGCCGCACCGTTACCGATGTTGTAGGGATGGGGCCAGACAGTAGCCCCGGCAGCCATGGCCTCGCCCATGGTCTGATCAGTGGAGCCGTCATCCACCACGACAATCTCGAAGTCAGGATACAGCTCCCGAATGCGCTGCACCGTGGTGCCGATCACCCCCTCCTCATTGTAGGCGGGCAAAAGGATGGTCACCTCGTATTTTCTGGTCTCTGCCACAGTTATTCTCCCCAGGCTGAAGTTCTCTACTACATGAAATTAGAGCAGAAACCAGAAAAAAAACAAAGCGATTAAAACAAAAATTGCAGGAAAAAGAGTCGGTTATCGCCAGATGCCCGCAACAGGCAGGCCGCACGCGCTGCACGCACCTTCATGCATACCCTTTACCTGGCTGCCAAAACCGACCCGCTCAATGAGCAGGGCACCGCATCCGGGACAGTGGGTATTCATCCCTTCGGAGCTGATCACATTGCCTGCATAGACAAAGTGGAGCCCCTCTTC
>JAAYDD010000101.1 GCA_012729435.1 Desulfobulbus sp. | reverse complement strand
GCTGTCAATAGTTCCGATGTAGCTAACTTAAAATTTTCCATTCCAAAGTCAACCAGTGAGCGACAAGCCATTGCCGCTCTATTGTCCACCTGGGATGAGGCCATTGAGAAAACCGAACGGCTGATTCAGACCAAAGGGAAGAAATTAAACGCTCTATACCAAAGCTACTTCAGGGTAGACAGCTCAACGACTAAGAGCTGGGAACCGGTGAAGGTTGGAAAGTTCGTAACACCACGAAATGAAAAAGCAGTTCCAACAGAAGAACAGCCACTTTATTCGCTAACGATTGAAAATGGCATAACTGAAAAGACCGAGCGATATAACCGTGAGTTTCTCGTAAAAGATGCAGGGAATAAAACATACAAGGTCGTCCACCCAGGGGATATCGTTTTCAACCCAGCAAATCTAAGATGGGGAGCCATAGCCAGATCAACAGTTGATCATAAAGTGGTTCTTTCTCCCATCTACGAAGTACTCCAAATAAAGGACAATGCTATTGATCCTGGTTTTCTAACTCACGCATTAACATGTCCAAGACAAATTGCGATTTACGCAACCAAAACCGAAGGCACACTTATCGAACGTATGGCCGTAAAATTGGATGCTTTCTTGCTGCTAAAAATCAGAGCTCCGAGCAGCATCTCCGAACAAAAAGAAATCGCTAAAACACTGAGCAATGCCCAACACGAAATCGATCTGCTGAAACAGCTCGCAGAAAAATACAAAACCCAGAAGCGCGGTCTGATGCAGAAGATGCTCACCGGCGAATGGCGGGTGCGTGGCTTTGCCACGAATGATGAAGGATGAGTTATGAGTGCTGAATTGAAGATAACAGAGCGGACATTCAATTTCGCAGTGCGAGTTGTGAAGCTGTGTAAGTTTCTGGAGAGACAGGATCGGGTTTCGAGAACACTGGCGAATCAGCTTTTGCGTTCGGGCACTTCGATAGGAGCTAATGTAGAAGAAGCTCAGGCAGGACAAAGCAAAGCGGACTTCATTGCCAAGATGTCCATCGCCCGAAAAGAGGCGCGGGAAACCCATTATTGGCTTCGACTGCTCAAGGAATCAGAAATCGTTCCCGAATCACAGCTTTCCGAAATCGTTCAGGAAGCCGATGAAATCATCCGCATTCTCACTGCTATCGTCAAAACATCGCAAACGAGGTCTTCAAATGAAAAGTAATTCATCACTCAGCACTCATAACTCAAAACTCGGCGAAGCCGAAACGGAGGCGTAATCATGGCTAAAGGAAAAAATCAGCACGTTGTAAAACATCCCGAAGGAGTGATTCAAATGAGTAAGAAGAAAATCGGTTTATTTTTTGGCGCGGGTGCGGAGATCGCCTACGGTCTACCTTCTGGCGGGCGTTTTGCTCTGGATATCTTCCGTATGGACTCAACCAAAGACAAAAAAGAGTTCAAGGCGTTGCTCGACAAAATTGATAGCCGAACTCCGTATGCGACCAAATGGTTGCCTGATGATTACGCCAGTCGCTCTGTATCCACCTTTGGCAAGGCTCAGTATGAGCAACTGATTATTTCCAGCCTCGAAAATAAACGCCAGCAGATCATTGGTTTTCTTAATTCTTTTGATGATCAAGTTTCTTCGATCAAAACACAGTTCTCGGATGTCGGCATTGATATTGATGAGAGGTTTAAAGAGCTGACTAACAAGAAGGTTGGTGATGTGATCTTTTCTCATGATGTTAAGCTCAACGATGCCTTAGGTGGGAGTATATCTCTATTCGGCTCCACCTACTTTTCTGCCATTCTTCAAGTGTTGGAAAGCAAAGCTCAGGATAATGATGTATGGATTGGAGATCTGAAAAATATCGTCCGCTCATTCATTGAATTGCTCATTGGTGCAGTGGGCGAAGATTTCCTTCATCGTATCAATGACTCAATTTTCGAGAAAAAGCCTGATTCAATAGATATATTTGATGATTTCTGCGGGTACTTTAAATTCGATTACAAGCGCATATCTGGTCTGGATTACATTCTCGATGGTCGCTCACAGGAAATATCCGAAACAATGCCTGCTGGGCAAGCCGTCGTAGAATTTGCACGACGGATTTTGGAAGAAATATTCGTTGTGGCCTTGGATTACCAATCTCTGATCGACTCCTACTACCGCTATCTTTTCACCCCCAAGACAGACTGGGCGAAGTTTTGCAAAATTGCCATTTTCCTGATGACGGTTAGGCGCTACATCACGGCTAATCAAGAAGAGGCCAAGAAAAAAGTAACAGAGGGGCAAGGTTACTATCAGGACATAACCAATCTACAAAGCAAAGCTGAAGTAAATGTAATTGGAACAACCAATTACAATACCTTTGTCAATGATATCACGAGCATGTCAGCAACCTTTCTTAATGGTTCCGTAGACGATTACTACGACCCATATCGCAATAAAATCATTTCTAAAGAAGAGGCAGAAAGTTCGGGGCGAATCTGCGTACCGTTTCTGTTTACCCAGAGTGGAATAAAGCCTCTGACTTCGGTTTCCATGTCGCGGCGCTATGTTGAACTCTTC
>JAAYDD010000100.1 GCA_012729435.1 Desulfobulbus sp. | reverse complement strand
GAGAGTGAGCAGGACCGGAGTTGAACCGTGATGCTGATAGAGGAGTTCTTTTAGCTCCAGCATGTGCTGACGGGAGGTCGTGGCGGATTGGAGTGTGATAATCGCCTTTTCCGCATACTGCTCCAGGGTCTTGTCAAGGCCCATGATTTCTTGAGCCACGATTTTGGCGCCTCGTTCGCCCTGCTGAACAGTGCCGAGCACAATCAGCGGCTGGTCTCTGGTGAAAAACTGACTGTATTCATTGAATGTGGAAGGGAACACGATCACTTCTATGCTTGCACTCATGTCTTCAAATGTTGTGAAGGCCATGCGTTCCCCTTTTTTTGATTTATGCTCCTTATACTCGGTCATAAGTCCACCGATCCGTACTACCTGACCGTCGCGCAGCCTGTCCACACCACTGATGTCAGTGTCGACCACTCGTCTCAGATCTTCCAGAATCCCTTCCAGCGGATGGCCGGTCAGGAAAAAACCGACCATTTCTTTTTCGTATGCAAGCTTTTCCAGTTTGGGCCAGTCTCCGATATCCGGCAGTTCCATCTCAAAAGTCGGGCTGTCCGGGGTTAAGGAGGATTGCCCGATACTGAAGAGGTTCATCTGACCGCTCATCCGATCGCGCTGCACAGCTTTGGCCCGCTCAATGCATTGGTCAAGAACCTCCATGTACTGTTTCCGGTTTGGATTGAGTGAATCAAACGCGCCGGCTTTGATTAGGCTTTCGATGACTTTCCGGTTTACTTTGGCGGAGTCAATACGGTTGCAGAAATCAGCCAGTGAACGGTAGCTCCCGCCGTTGTTTCGTTCCGCGATAATCGAATCAAGTGCTGCGCCGCCGACATTTTTAACGGCCGCCAGACCAAATCGGATACGGTCATTGATAACTGTAAAATCGTTGAACGATTCGTTGATATCCGGAGGAAGAACCTCAATCTTTTCCTGACGGCACTCGTTGATGTACTTCACCACCTTGTCCGTGTTTTCCACGTCACAGGAGAGGAGGGCGGCTAAAAACTGTGCCGGGTAATGGGCCTTGAGATAGGCGGTCTGGTAAGCGATCAGCGCGTAGGCTGCAGAATGTGATTTGTTGAAACCATAACCGGCAAATTTAGCCATCAGGTCGAAGATATGCTTGGCCTTTGCCTCGGGAATGTTGTTGTTGGCGGCTCCCGCCATGAACTTGCCCCGTTCCTTTTCCATGACCTCCGGAATCTTCTTTCCCATGGCACGGCGAAGTATGTCGGCGTCACCCAGACTGTAACCGGCAAGAATATTGGAGATCTTCATAACCTGTTCCTGGTAGACGATGACTCCGTACGTCTCCTGCAGGACTGATTTGATCTGAGGGAGCGGATAGTCTGCAGGTTTGCGGCCATGCTTTGTTTCGACAAATGTTTCCACCATACCCGAGTCAAGCGGGCCCGGACGGTAAAGGGCCACCAGGGCGATGAGATCAGAAAACTGTTCCGGTTGCATTTTAATCAGGAGTTCACGCATACCGTCACTTTCCAATTGGAAAACCCCTAGGCTGTCACCCCGGCAGAGTAAAGCATAGGTTTTGGGATCATCCATCGGGATCTTGTTGAGATCAAGATCGATGTTCAGGTCATAGGCGATCAGCTTTAATGCCCGGTCAATAACGGTAAGGGTCTTTAAGCCAAGAAAGACGAACTTGATGAGTCCGGTTTTCTCGGTGTACTTCATGTCGTACTGGGTCAGGATCTCCTTATTGGGACCGACACAGACCGGCAGGTACTCGACCATCGGTTTGGGTGAAATGACCACTCCGGCGGCATGGGTTGATTTGTGCCGGGCCAGCCCTTCCAGTGTCTGGGAGATGGTCAGAAGCTCGCGAACCTCATCCTCCTTCATGGCATCGCGCAGCCGGGGCTCTTTCTCGATCGCTTTTTTTAAGGTGATCTTCAGTTCATCAGGGACGAGTTTGGCAATTCGATCGACCACCGGCAGAGGAATGTCCAGCACCCGGCCGACATCACGAAGCACGGCCCGGGCCTTCATTGAACCGTAGGCTACGATCTGGGCCACATGTTCATCGCCGCCGTAACGTTTCCGGACATAGTCGAGCACCTCATCGCGTCGGTCTTTACAGAAATCGATGTCAAAGTCGGGCATGGACATCCGTTCAATATTCAGAAAGCGTTCGAATAACAGGCCGTAGGGAATAGGATCGATATTGGTGATTTTCAGGCAGAAAGCGGCCAGACTGCCGGCTCCGGAACCGCGGCCGGGGCCGACCGGAATTTTCTGTTGTTTGGCCCAGTTGATAAAGTCTGCCACAATGAGAAAATAACCGGAGAACCCCATTTTCTGGATAACGTCGATTTCATGTGTGAGTCGTTCGCGGTAGATCTTCTCCGTCTCAGCACTCACCGGTTCCGACTCATGCATACCATTGAGCCGTTCCTTGAGTCCATCCCAGCAGCTCCGGGCAAAAACACTGTCTAAAGTTTCTCCTTTTTTAACCGGAAAGACAGGAAAATGAGGTTCACCAAGTTTGAGGTGCAGGTCACAACGTTCAGCGACTTCCAATGTGTTGCTCAGGGCCTGGGGGCAGTAGCCGAATTGGGCTGCCATCTCATCACCTGACTTGAAGAAGAGCTGGTTGGTGTTAAAACGGAATCGGTTCGGATCGTTGATCGTCTTTCCGGTTTGGATGCAAAGGAGGACCTCGTGCGCATAGGATTCGTCCTGGGTGAGGTAGTGGCAATCGTTGGTAGCCACCAGTTTGATACCGAGCTCATCGGCTAGCGCCATAAGTCCTTCATTGGCAACGGCCTGCTCAGGCAGTCCGTTTTCTTGAATTTCGAGGTAAAGGCGGTCACCGAAGACTTTTTGCATCTCTAACGCCCGATCGCGAGCTCCGGCCGGGTCGTTATGGGTCAGCCGCCAGGGGATTTCCCCCTTCAGACAGGCGGTGAGGATGATCAACCCCTCGTTGTGCCGGTAAAGGGTTTGCCGGTCAATGCGAGGCCGGTAATAAAAGCCCCTGGTCTGAGCGAGCGAGGCAAGTTTCATCAGGTTGTGATACCCGGTTTCATTCATGGCAAGGGCAACAAGATGAAAGTTGTGACCGGCACTGCGATCGTGGAGATGCATACCGTTTTCAGCCAGATAAAACTCACAGCCGACCAGGGGTTTTATACCGGCTTTCTTGGCCTTCACATAAAATTCAAGAGTCCCGTACATGGCGCCATGGTCAGTGACAGCGACTGCATCCATGCCGAATTGCTGCGTTGTTTCAATCAGGTCGGAAACACGGATGGCTCCGTCAAGCATGGAGTATTGGGTATGAACGTGGAGGTGAGTGAAAGAAGTCGTCATGGGAAATACAGTTGCGTTAGCTCATCTATTATGATTCGGACTGAACGGTTGCGGGTGAAGAGCCGGGATCGGCTGCTGTCGCGACCGGTTCAGTCATTCTTGAGTCAGAATGTACGGAAAGGTTGGTTGATCACTGTTCGTCTTGTAACAGTGTCATGTTTTTTTATGTATGGGATGGTGTCATTGACGGCGACAACGGCTTCAGACATAGAAACACGGTCTGAGGATCATGCCTGCTCAGTTTAACCCGGCATTTTCCGGTTTGCACAGTTCACGCTTGTCGCCTGTTCCATAATAAACTTTAACATCTTCTTGTCTTGCTGTCTTGCTCCGGCCCTTGAAGGGGGG
>JAAYDD010000099.1 GCA_012729435.1 Desulfobulbus sp. | reverse complement strand
ATCTCTGGCTGCCGGACAAGCTGTCTCTGCAGTTCCGGGTGTTAAACGCCTTTCCGGAGTACAGGGTCGTGCATTCCGGATTTTACACAAGTGACGGCAAAGACATCATTATTCCGAAAGGTCTGGAGTACTGGGTTGAGCAAACAGGCGGCATCAGTATGGATGATGTTGACTGGCACACCTTTTATCCGCAGGCCTACAGCTCCGGAGACTACGGTATCACCCGGGCCGGCCTGCCGTTCACCATCTATGCGGGCAACCTCTTCAAACCACTCCTGCGCAGTGTGTGTGCAGCCTGCTGGACCAGCCTCATCCATCGGGACTGCCTGCAGGATAAAGTGCGCTTTGCCCATGTCAAGATGTCTGAAGATTATTACTTCTACTGCCGGCTCAGCGAGAAGCATGACGTTCTGTTCATGGACACACCGACCGTGGAGAACAGGGCCCATCCCGGGCCGCGGGAAACACAGAGCAGGGCCTCGAAATCGCTGGAGACGAGCCGTTCTCTCTATAAGGAGATCTATCTCCCCTCGACAAGTCCGCACAAACCGTCACCAGACGTCATCAGGAGACAGATACAGAAGAACAACACCCAGCTCCTGTTCGAGTACCTCAAGGAGGGGGAGCTTGAGGCGGCGAAAACACTCGTTGCTGAGGAGGGGAAGGATGCCGGGTTTGAAAGGGGGTGGAAGCCGTCCTTCCTTATCTTTTTGACGACTTTGCCTTTTAACACCCTGTCCCGGGTGCGCACCCTGAAGCAGGCTGTAGAACGTTCCATCCGGACCGGTCGGAGCACGCCGCAATGAGTGAAACCCGGCCTGTGCAGTTAATGATTCTCATGGACTATTTTGTCGGGCCCCATGGCGGGACCGAACGGCAGGTCCATGAGCTTGCCACAAACCTCGATCCGCAACAGTGGCATGTCCACTTTACGGTGTTCAGGCGGGAGAAGAATTATCAGGGGAATGATCAAGGATTTGGCCCGACAATGCAGATCCTCGGGATCCATCGTCTTGCCAGTGTCCGCACTCTTGTGCGTATGTTTGGCCTTGCCCGCTTCATCCGGAAAGAACGGGTCCGGATCGTGCACATCTTCTTTAACGATGCCGCCATCATCGGCCCGCTCTTCTGCAGGCTCGGCGGCGCCAGAGTGATCACCTCCCGCCGGGATATGGGGTTCTGGTATCGGCCCTGGCGGTTAGCGGCACTCAGGTGTGCCAACCTGTTCGTTGATCAGATTGTGGCCAACTCCGAGGCAGTGAAGGAGAACGTCTTCAAACGGGAAAAATTTTCTCCAGACAAGATAACGGTCATCAGGAACAGTTGTGATGAGGCGAAGTTTCTCGAACCCGCCCAGCCCGGCTTTCGGGAACAGTGGGGTATTGGCATGGATGATCCGGTCATCGGCATGGTGGCCAACATCTCACCGGTCAAGCGCTATTCTGACCTGCTTCGGGCCTTTGCTCTTGTCCGGCAGCGGCACCCGCAGGCCTGGCTCATCGTTGTCGGCGGTGGCGGACCGCGGGAAGTTGCGGAAACGCTCACCCAGGCACTTCACCTTCGCCTGGCAGACCGTGTCCGGTTGCTCGGCAGTGTCCCGCAACCGGTCGCTGTGATGAAACACTTTGATGTTGCTGTGCTCTGTTCAGAATCCGAGGGGCTGTCCAATACGATCATAGAGTATATGGGCTGCGGCAAGCCCACCGTGTGTACAGCGACCGGCGGTAACACTGAACTCGTCACCCATGGCCGGACCGGTTATCTCGTACCGGTTGGGGATGTGGAACAGCTGGCAAAGTACATCATCCGTCTGATCGAACAGCCGGATCTGGCCGTCCGACTCGGCAGGGCAGCGGAGCTGAGCTTCAGAAACGGACCCTACAACACCCGTACCTCCATAGAGGCATATCAGTCCCTGTACCGGCGACTCCTCACTTCGGGTTGACCTTGGCCTGCTCCTCCCCTATGATATTCGTGGATATTGAAAAACCGATTGTGAACGTCTGGTGCAGGTGCACAACCCATGAACACGTCTTTTCACGTTATTTCAAGTAAAGAGGAGCTGGATACGTTCCGGGAGGAGTGGAACGACCTCTACCAAAGTCTTCATATGCCGTCCTTCTTCAACTCCTTTGCCTATGTGGAGATGTGGTACAGGCATTTTGCCGGAGCAGATGCTGTTCGCGTCTATGCCGTGCGGGCAGATGAGATCCTGATCGGTCTTCTCCCCCTGGTTCTTCTCCGGCAGAGTGGCGGTGTGCGCAAGCTCACCAACCTCGTGAACGATCACTGCCTCATTGCCCCTCCCCTCATCGCTCCGATCTATGTGGAGGTAGTCCAGCAGACCCTGCTTCAGGCTCTGAGAACCACGCAATCGGACTGGGATATATTCACGCACGACTTCTCCTACTCGTTCAGCAGCCTGCCCCAGATCTTTACAGATCAGCAGCTGGCTGCCTGCGGCTGTCATTGGCGCAAAATTACGGAGCCCACCTACTCCATCTTCCTGAAGACCACCTTTACCGAGTACACAACCCGGGTGCTCTCCCGTAATCTGCGCAAAAATCTCAAAAATGCCGCCAACAGACTGAACCGGGAAAAGAATGTCCGGTACTTTTTCCTGGAGGATGAGGAGGTGATTGACTTCTGGCCGAAATTTCTGGAACTTGAGGCCTCCGGGTGGAAGGGCGAGGCGGGGACTGCCATTGCCTGCACCGAACCGGCGATGCAGGAGTACTACCTTGATCTCCTCCATCTCATGTCTCATACAGATCAGGTTTACCTCTACGGCCTGGAAGTGGACGGAGTTTTAGTGGCTGCTGAGTTCGGCTACACGGATAAGGATGTCTTTCACCATGCCAAGGTTGCCTATAACGAGCAGTTTGCCTATCTCAGCCCCTCACACCTGCTCATGCTGTATCTGCTCGAAGATCTCCCTAACCATTTTCCCCGGATCAGGCTGTTCCACATGTTTCCCTGGGATACGGGTTACAAACAGCGATTTATTAACGACCCGAGTTCGTACACCACCACAACGCTTTACAGTCCCTCCTGGAGAGGACAGATTCTGTGGACCTTCAGTCAGCTTAAGGCGACCATAAAAGAGCGGATGCCCGGTACAGTCGCCGGAGTGAAGAAGGTCCTGACCGCCATCAGGTCGAACAAGGGGTGATCAGAGCACCGATGCGGATCCTTCATGTAATGGACAGCGGCGGCCTCTACGGGGCCGAGGTTATGCTCCTGCACCTGATGACTGCCCAGCAGGAGCTGGGGCTTACTCCCATTCTTGCCAGCATCGGTGAGCCTGGCATTCCGGATAAGGAAGTGGAGGTGGAGGCCCGAAAACGGGGTCTGACCGTGCAGCCCTTTCGGATGCGCGCCGGTCTCAACCTGACCGGCACTCGTCAGCTTCTTGGATGGGCCAGGGGGGAGAGGATGCAGGTTCTCCACTCCCACGGGTATAAGGGGAATATCCTCCTTGGCATGCTGCCGCGCAGGCTGCGCCGGCTACCCCTTGTGGCTACTGTACACGGCTGGACCTGGACCGGAGGACTGTCACGGATGATGGTGTACGAGTGGCTTGATGCTCTGTGTTTACGGCGGGCACAGGCAGTGGTGATTGTAAACAGCGTCATGCGTTCGCATCCACGCTTGCAGGCCATTGCCGGTCATCGGCTACATGTTATCAATAACGGTATCCCCCCGGCAGATACAGACAAAGAGTCTTCCGGGCCGCCCCTGCCGCAGGAGCTCCTCGACTTTGCCGGGCAGGGGACCTGTATTGTGGCTCTGGGCCGTCTGTCAGAGGAAAAGGGGTTTCCCTTTCTTATCCGGGCGGTTGGCGAACTTGTGGCCAACGGCCGGGATGCGCGGCTCGTCATCTTTGGCGAAGGGCCGCAACGCCACGAACTTGAACAGCTGGTGGAACAGCTCGGCCTGTCCGCACGGGTGAGGATGCCGGGTTTTGTTGTTGATGGAGCACGGTTTCTCCCGTATTTTTCTTGTTTTGTACTGCCGTCACTGACCGAAGGACTGCCCATGGTGCTGCTCGAAGCCATGGAGGCAGGGTTGCCGATTGTTGCCAGCAGGGTCGGCGGCATTCCCGAGGTTCTTGATCACGGCAATTGCGGGCTGCTCGTACCGGCCGGTGAGGTGGCACCACTAAGGGATGCCCTGCTGACCCTTGTGGAGAACAGGGAACAGGTAAAGATCCGGGTGCAGAGAGCAAGGGCACGGGAACGGGTGCGCACCCGGTACTCAAGCAAGGTCATGGCACAGCACTATCTGACAGTCTATCAGCGAGCTGTGGACGAATTTCAAGGAGGATGTTAGATATGGGTGCCGAACTTTCTGTTGAGCAGGTTGGTGCAGTCAGGTTGCCCGATATCTGGCCGACCTGCACCACCCTGGCTCAGACCATGGCCTATCCCAGTTTTTTCTGCAGCGGAGACTGGCTGGCCGCGGTGAGCAGCGGGCTGACTTCGTCCGAGCGACCGGTTGTTCTGCAGGTCAAGGAAAAGGATCGTGTTATCGCAGTACTCCCTCTGGTCAGCACAGCCAACATCCTTGGCGGCCAGGACCTCCACTATCTCGGCGCTGCCTTTTATCCGGATCCCCTGGGACTTATCTGTGCACCAGATGATCGAGATCGAGCTGTTACTGCGATAAAACAGTACCTGGCCGCCGATGCTCACTGGGATCGACTGGTACTCGATTTTATCCTTGAGGATGAGCTTGAGGCGTGGGGTATGCCAAAAAATCAAGTGTCAGTGCAGCCGTATATATCTTTGGACACTGATTTTGAAGGAGTGTTTGGACAACTTGGGAGTAAAAGCCGTTCCAATATCCGAAACAAGTATCGTCGGATAATTAGAGGTGGTGGCGAGTTTGTCGCGGCCACGGATCCGGATTCCCGACAACACCTGCTCGAAGCCCTGTTTCATTTACAGGCCAAACGTTCTGATGAACGAAAGATAGAAAGCACCTTTGTCGGTTCGCGTGTAGAGCATTTGCACAGACAGCTTGCAGTTCATTCTGACAATAGTATTTTCTATGCTATTGTTGTGCAGGATGAGCCGATTGCGATTCAATACGGGTTCGAGTTTGGGCAACGGTATTTTGCTTACCAGATTGCACATGACCCGGAATTCGGTCATTGGAGCCCAGGGGCTGTGCTGGTTATGCATGTGCTGGAGACCTGTTGTAAAAAAGGGTTAGAGGAGTTCAACTTTCTTCAGGGCGGTGAGGGGTACAAGAGCACCTGGACAACCGAGGCCCGCCCCCTGTACCAGCTGGTCATCTATCAGCGCAACTGGCGTGCCCGGCTGCTGCAGGGTGGACAGCAGGCAAAGACCATGCTTAAAAAGATCGTAAGGTATCGACAAGGTGGGGATTAAGAGCAGGCTCTGCAGTCTCTGTTTTCCGCAGACTCTTGCCTCGGCCGGGATCCGGCGGCTGGCTGCCAACGGCGGGATTGTCCTGATGTACCACGAGGTCCTGCCGGACAGCTGTTCTTTACCTGCCTGGACCGTGGTGCGGGAGTCGGACTTCCGCTGGCAGATGGAGTATCTGCATCAGCATTTTGATGTTCTCTCCATGGCTGCGGCTGTGGAAAGACTTGCAGAAGGCCGCCGCTCCAGACGCCCCTTTGCGGTCATCACCTTTGACGACGGGTACAGGGGCAATCTCAAGACCGTACTGCCGATCATGGAGTCCATGGGCTTGCCGTTTGTCGTCTATGTCGCTACCCGGGCTCTTGTCGAACAGAACATATACTGGCACGATAAGGTGATTAACCTGCTCGGCAGCGGCAAGGAAGAGCGGATAGAAATCCACCTGCAGAATGGTCGACAGCGCCGCTTTCTTCTGCCGTCTGACCGGGCAACCGAGAATCGCCGCTGGACAGCCATGCAGCAGCTGCTGCACTTTTTAAAACAGCTCGATCCGGCAGTGCGTGAACTTGCGGTCGGGAGGATAACCAAGGCAGTCGACCAGGAAAAATCAGCCCTGATCATGTTAAGAGCAGAGGGGTTACAACGCCTGGCAGCTTCAGACTGTGTGACCATCGGTTCCCACACCCACGGGCATGAGCTGCTTGTCCAGCTTCGTCCGGAGCAGATTGCAGCAACAGTCAAAACCGCGGATGGACTGCTCGCCGGGATCACCGGTGAGCCACCTGCTCATTTTGCCTATCCCAACGGTGATTACAACGAGCTGGTTGTGGAGCAGATTAAAAAGGCGGGGTACAGCACCGCAGTAACCACAACAGGCGGGATATGGTCTGCGCAGCACAGTCTGTTTAAGATTCCCCGGATCGGCATTGGCCGATTCGACACGAGGGGCCGGTTTAAGGCCCTCGTATCGGGGTACCTGCACTGAGCAGATCTCTTTTTTGCAAGAGCTTTGTCTTGGTTTTGTGTACCCGTTCACATGATAACAGTCAGGCCGGTTCTCCATTTACTTGCACAAAGGGAAACAAGTGAACACGCTTATTAAAAGAATTTTTTCCATACTGACGAGAAGAGAACAGTACTTTATCTACCTCCTCTTCGTGTGCATGGTTGTTCTCGCGGTGATTGAGATGGCCGGGATCGCCTCGATCATGCCCTTTATCGCCGTTGTTGCAAGCCCGGGTATCATTGAGGAGAACCGGTGGCTGAACTGGGCCTACAATCTGCTCGGCTTTACCAGCAGGGAGGGATTTCTGTTTTTTCTCGGCATGCTCGTCCTTGGCATGCTCCTCTTCAGTAACCTGTTCAAGGCCTTCACCACCTGGGCCACACTGCGTTTTGACAATGAGCTCTACTACACGCTGAGCCGGCGTCTGCTCGCACGGTACATTGCTCAGCCCTATGTCTTTTTTGTCAACCGGAACACCTCGGAGATGGGCAAGAACGTGATGGAAGAGGCCAGGCGGGTTATAGTCGGTGTGATCAGCCCGTGCATGCAGATGTGTTCAAGCCTGCTCATCAGCCTCTTCATCTTTACACTCCTCTTTGTGGTTAACTACACCATTGCCATCAGTATTATCCTCGTTCTCGGTGCTTCCTACAGCCTTGTCTTTTTCGTGGTGCGTCGCTACCTGGCCCGGATCGGTGAAGAGCAGGTGATCTCCAATGCCATGAAGTTCAAGGCAGTCGACGAAGTGCTCAGCGGGATCAAAGATCTGAAGATTCTTGGGCGGACTCAGGAGTTTCTGAACCGGTTCGGATTCCATGCCCGGCGTCACGCCCGGCACAATGCCAGCGCCGGTACGATTGCACAGATGCCGAGATACGCCCTGGAGGTCATCTCCTTTGGCGGGATCCTGCTTATCATCCTTTCCTTTTTAAAATCCGAACACAGTATCCAGCATATTGTCCCCTTACTGGCTCTTTACGCCTTTGCCGGGTATCGGTTGCTTCCCGCCCTGCAGCAGGTCTTTGCCAATGCCACCACCCTCCGTTTCAACCTCGCAGCCCTGGATGTGGTCTATCAGGATCTCGCCGGAGCAACCAGGGACCGACAGGAGGAAGAGGTTGACAAGGGCCGGGATAAGTTGCCGCCCCTGCCGTTTACCAGGGAGATCGTGTTACAGAAGGTGCGGTACTACTATCCGGATACCACCAGGCCCGCTCTTAACGATGTGGATCTTGTTATCAAGTCAAACACGACCATTGGTTTTGTCGGCCCCACCGGATCCGGCAAGACCACCCTTGTAGACCTCATCCTGGGCCTGCTGAGTGCCCACTCCGGCGAGTTTCTGGTGGACGGTGTGCCGGTACAGGGTGAAAGTGTGGCGAGGTGGCAACGGAATCTCGGCTATGTGCCGCAACAGATCTTTTTAAGTGATGACACCATCACCCGGAACATCGCCTTTGGCATTCCGGATAAGGATATCGACATGGAAGCGGTGCGATGGGCAGCTCGTATTGCCAATCTGGATGAGTACATCTCAAAGGAGTTACCCCTCCAGTATGAAACAGTTATTGGTGATCGAGGCGTACGTTTAAGTGGTGGTCAGCGTCAACGCATCGGTATTGCCCGGGCACTGTATCGGGATCCGAAGGTGCTGATTCTTGACGAGGCCACCAGTGCCCTGGATGGAGTGACCGAGGAGGCGGTCATGGATGCCCTGCGCACCCTTTCCCGCAAGAAGACGATCATCATGATTGCTCACCGTCTGACCACGGTGCAGCCCTGCGATGTTATCTATCTTCTCGAGCAGGGGAAAATTGTTGATCACGGCACCTTTGATGAGTTGCGAGCCTCTTCCGAATGGTTTCGTCATGCTGCAAAGCAGTGATGGTTGGCTCTTCTTTTCTGTTTCGTTGGCCAACTATTTCATGCATGCGTAAATTGGCATACAGCCTGTTCTTTTATGGACCCATGCTCCACGGTGAACCATGCAGACTCATCCCCTTGTCTCTGTTGTTATCCCCGCCTATAATGCCCAGGATTTTATAGCTGATACCCTGGAAAGTATCTTTGCGCAAACCTATCCGCATGTGGAGGTCATTGTTGTTGATGACGGTTCAACAGACGGAACAGCTGCTGTTGTGCAGAGTTTTGGTAAGCAGGTGCGCTACCTGTATCAGGCGAACAGTGGTGGTTGTGCTGTGCCAAGAAATGCAGGGATGAAACTGTGTACCGGCAAGTATCTCTGTTTTCTCGATGCCGATGATCTGATGACACCCAATCGGCTTGCTGATCAGGTGGTCTTTATGGAACGCCACCCCGAGATCGGCCTTGTCTTTTGCGACTATATCAACTTTGATACTGCGGGCAGGTACCCGACAACACACTTCCAGACCTGTCCTCGTCTCTGGCCTCAATTGGAAGACCGGCAGGAACTGATCCTTGACCAGGCTCGTTCTCATCTGCTTGAAGAGAACTTCGGCATTGCCGGGACCCTGCTCATGCGTGCCACCATGCTGGAGAAAGAACCCGGCTTTGAACCGAGCCTGAAGGCCTGCGAAGACTTTCATTTTTACTTTCGTCTGGCCCGTCATTCGCCGGTGGGGATTGTTAACAGTGTGGGTATGCTCCGACGGTTCCATGACCGGAACATGAGCAGCAGCTCGTTTGTCATGCAGGCTGAAGGAGCACGTAGTTGTACCATGCTGCTTGATGGCGAGTCAGACTCGCGGGTTCGTCAAGAACTTATCGCTACTATTGCGCGTTATTTAACAGGATTGGCCTACTGGTACGCAGACCATGGTCAGTTCCGGGAAGCGCTGCAAACCGATAGCAAGGCCCTTGTGCGTGATCTACGGTGGCCTACAGTGCGAAGAGTGGGACGGAATGTTGCCCGTACCCTGAGTATGGCCATAGGTCTGCACAAACCAAAGTAATAATGAGGGATAGTTGTTGTCTTGTCGGCGCTTACTCTGAGTGTGTATTATATGTTACTGATTTGTCTGTCTCTCTACAGATATGGACAGACCCGTGGATACGAAGTAAGCAGGGGTAACCGAATACCTTTACAGGATTAATACATGGCACCAAAGGTCAGTATACTTATGGCGGCCTACAACGCCAGCCAGACGATTGGTGAGACAATCGAATGTCTCCTGTCGCAAACATTCACCGATTTTGAACTCATTATTGTTGACGACGGGTCTACAGATACCACACAGGAGATTATCGATAGCTATGCGAAAGCTGATAAAAGAGTGAAGTATATCTGGCAGAAAAATGCCAGGCACCCGGCAGCACGAAACAGAGGTTTGCAGATCTGTAGCGGTAAGTATGTTGCCATAATAGATGCCGATGACCTGTGGGCCGCTGATAAACTGGCCCGTCAGGTTGAGCTGATTAACGATGCCGATGACCTCATTGTCCTGACCGGGAACAGAGTCTTTTATGAAGAGAATGGTAAACGGGTGTGGGCACATTGTACATTCCCACCGCCCACTAAAAATAACAGGTACACTGTGTTCGATGTCCTTATGATCCACCTCAATCAGATGGCGATGTTTAACACCGGCCTGATTCCCAAGAACGTACTCACCAGAATAGGCGGCTATAATGAGAAGATTCTGACGGCTGAGGATTGGGAATTGTGGTTAAAGACCGTTGTTGAGTGCAGGTTCAAGGTTATTGAAGAACCTCTGATGTTTTACCGGAAACACGCTCAAAGTTATACTTCCGGAACAGACCTGTACGTTACTCTGCTCGCCCATGAAGAGATCATCTTCAATCAGTACCGATGGAAGTATATTTCAAAAAAAGAGCTGGCTGCCGCACTTTTTGTACGTCGCATAGATACCTGTGCAATTTATCTCTATCGTAAAGACCTTCTCAGATCAATGATGACGTTGGGTCGGTCGCTGCGGATTATCAGATGCTGGTATAAGCGGGAACTCTGGCTCAGAATGTCTGAGGTGGTACGTCTGGCCTTCAAAAAACTTATACCCTGATGGTTGGTACTACAGTTAGATATTCAGTTAGGTAAGTGGAGCCGGGGAGGTTGCCAGTGGCTCTGATCAACGGGAACAGAATAGTGTCCCGGTTTTATAGACCGAAACGACAGTCATGACAGTTGCCGCTGCAGCCGTTATAAGTATACAATTGTTTTTTGTAATCACAGGTTGATGCGCTAAAATACTCTGTGTGACGTACATGTAAGTGAGGCGGAAACTATGGGTGGCATTAGCTGCAACTATTTACGACAGGAGCCGATTCAACCGGCAGACCGGCACAGTGAAGAGCTGGTCAGAGTCCATGACATGGTCCAGGCCCTTTGTCAGCGGGGGCCGGAGGCGCAACGGGTAACAGCTTTTGGGCATGTGGTTTTCGGGCATGCCAAATTCAACAACATCGGCTTTAATGGTGGCGATCAACCGATCTACAACGAAGACCAGAGTGTTGCCGTGGTGTGTGATGGTGAAATTTACAACCACCAGGAACTGCGCCGTGAGTTGATCGGTAAGGGGCACAGCTTTCAGACCGACACCGATATTGAGGTGATTGTGCACCTCTATGAGGAGGTGGGATCAGAGCTCTTTACCCGTTTACATGGCATGTTTGCCGTTGTTCTGCATGATTGCCGGAAAAATGTTGTGCTTGCCGCCCGGGACCGCCTCGGTGAAAAACCGCTTGTCTACTGGCAGTCTGCAGAAAAGGTGTTGTTTGCCTCGGAGCTGAAAGTGCTGATGCAACATCCGGACATTCAACGCAAGATCAATGACGATGCCCTGGCTCTGTATTTCAACTCTTTATACATTCCTGCTCCTCATACCATTGTTGCCGGTGTAAACGAGTTGTTACCGGCACACTATCTGCTGATTACAGAGGAAACACTCACCCCTGTCCAGTACTGGCAGCCCCGGCTGGCGGTTAACTGGAATATGACCGAGCAGGAGGCGGTGGAGGGGTTTCTTTCCCTGTTTCAGCAGGCGGTTGCCGGCCGCATTGGAGCTGATGAACAGCTCGGTGTTTTTTTGTCCGGAGGTGTGGATTCCAGTGCTGTGACAGCCTTTGCAAGCCAGTATCATCACGATCGGTTACGGAGTTTTTGTGTTGGTATGCAGGATGGGGCTGATGAGCGACCTTTTGCCCGCACAGTGGCTGATCTGTACCGGACCGACCACCAGGAGGTGTGCGTCACTGACCGGGTGGAAGATGTTGTAACCAGGGTATGTGCCTACTTTGATGAACCCTTTGGAGACTCTTCAGCAATCCCCACCTATCTGGCTGCCCGGGAAGCCGGAAAACATGTGAGTATTGTCCTGACCGGTGATGGGGCAGACGAGTTGTTTGCCGGTTACAGCTACTATCTTGACCAGCGATACCTGTTCAACTCGCGGATCATCAGCAAGCTCGTCAGAGAAACCGATGCGTTCTGTATGCAGAAGTTCGGACATACCTGTGCCGACCGGCTGTATGCCCGTAAAGGGCATGATCGTTCCCGGTCAAACTGGTATGGTATGCGCAGCATGCTGGATGATAAGACAGTGGCAGCCCTGCTTGGGCGGCCATTCACAGCACCCTCCACCTTTTTTTCCACCAATGGCTGGTTGAACTTTCACGACCAGGACCCTTTAACCGTGGCCTTCAGTCATGATGTACAGTTTTTTCTTTCCGGTGATCTGTTGAAAAAAGTGGATGTGGCCTCCAAGATGGCCAGTGTGCAGTGCCGTAACCCCTTTCTAGATCACCGGCTCGTTGAATTTGCCCTGACCATCCCGCCGCAACTGAAGATGCGGAATCGGGAACCCAAGTATATCCTCAAGCAGGCCATGCAGGATTATCTGCCGCATGAGGTGCTGTTCCGCCAGAAGCAGGGGTTCGGCGCCCCGGTAGGAGCCTGGATGAGAGACCAGCTTCGGGAGCTTGTGCAGGACAGCCTGGCCAGGGGGTGCCGGTCTGAGCAGTACCTCGACCGGAAGACGATGGATGGGATCCTGACACGATTTTATGAGCAGGGAGAGGTCGATTATCGACTGTACTTTGCCCTCTGGATGCTCCTTATGTTCGAACTCTGGCTCGCTAAGCACTGGCACGCAGTATAACCAGCTTATGACCGTGAGTGAAGAACGGCAGGCTGAAAAAACCTGGATATTATCCCTTTCCTTTTGAAAGCCGGAAGAGAAACACGCATCATTCCGCAACAAGCAACAGCAGTATCGTAACAGAAGCCATTTGATCAGCGGCCGGATTGGCCGGCAGTAACCCGTGAGCAAGAATCCCT